>JABBNV010000100.1 GCA_019352125.1 Acidobacteriota bacterium
CTTGCAGCTCTTGGCCCAGTACTACGGCTCGTAGGCAATCCAGGATGAGCAGTAGGCCAACTCCCCCAGCATCCACCACATGAGCTGCCTGCAATTGGTTCAGCTGACCTTCTGTGGCGACTACGGCATTGAGCGCTCCCTCAACCGCTGCATCAAGGGTCAGCGCCAAGGCGTGATTACTGTCATCCCCGTTTTGTGCTGCTTCCGCATCGGACGCAGCGCTGGCAGCGGCTTCCAGGACGGACAGGAGGGTTCCCGGCATAGGGTCCGAGAGCGCGGACCAGCTGCGAATCCGCGCCCGTTCCAAACTGGCGGCCAATAGTGGCCCGCTAATCCTGGGTAGGCCCACCAATGGCTCTGCCATTGCTGCCAGAAACACGGCGAACAATGTTCCAGAATTCCCACGGGCGTCTTCCATAGCCGCTCTACCGGCTACGGTCAGCACTTCTCCCACGTCGTGGCATTCCATAGCCTGTACGGCCTGAGCCGCGGCGCGGGTTGTGAGATACAAGTTTGTGCCTGTGTCCCCATCTGCCACGGGGAAAATATTGATGGCATTCAGCCGGTCACTGTGGTTACCCAAGGCCTCTTCAGCCTTGGCCAACCAGCGTCGGATAGCGGACGCGTTGGCAGTGATCTTAGTCTGCAAAATGATCCCATCCAGAAGTCGTTGCGGCTCGTCCCGCTATGCTCACCGGGGGCGTCCGCTCTCCCCCGGGCACTACAGAGCCTATCGCAGTAAACCCATCAGGGAGCGGGTGATTTGCTGGGAATGTGCATAACAATCCATGATCTTCACCGCCGCCCAGCAGCCACGTATGGGGGTCTACTCCCGCTGCGCCCGCTACCTTTTGCAGCGGGGCAGCCAGTGCGGCCAACGCTGCAAAGTCCAAATTAATGGCCACTCCACTTGCCCTGGCCAGCCGGGATGCATCACGTACCAGGCCGTCGGAAACGTCCAACATTGCGCTAGCGCCTGCAGCTGCTGCAATGGGCCCAGCTGCCAGCGGAGGCCGGGGGCGCGCAAACAGCTCTACCAGGCCGGATTGCTCCGGAGTAAGTTCTGCCGGTGGAACGGAACCCTCCAACAACCACCAGCCTGCTGCTGCACAGCCAAGATTGCCGCAGTGGGCTACAACGTCCCCCACTTTGGCTCCCGACCGCAGCACTGCCTCACTACCCGGCAGAGCGCCCAGCACAGCAACTGTGACGGATATTTCCCGCCCGGCGGATAGGTCCCCGCCAGCCACGGAGCAATCCCCGGCAGCGAGCTCAGAAATGGCCGCCTGCAGCCCGTCGGCCAGGTCTTCTACCCACGCAACCGGAGTGGAAGGGGGCAAGGTCAGGCTCACCACCAGCGCCGTCGTCGTGCCACCCATGGCATTAATATCACTCATATTTTGGGCGGCGGCCTTCCACCCGACGTCAAAGCCGGTACTGCGGTAGCCGTTGTTCCACTGCAGCCGGAAGTCTTGATCCTGCACCTGGGTATCGATCGACACCACCGTTCGGTGGCCCATCCCCCTCACGATGGCTGCATCATCGCCGGGCCCTAACTCCACTGACTTGCTGTCAGCCAGACGCGGAAAGATGCGCGCAAGTAGGGCACCCTCATCAAGATCGCCCACGGTTAGTTCCATGATCCCACCGTATCGTCCATCAGGGACAATTCCCTTGCTGTACCCCTAGCCGCGATAGTCTGGCACTATGCCTTCTCGTTCCGCAGCACGCGTCCTTCACACAGCCATTCCAGCGGCAGCCGCGGTACTTCTAGCCGCCACGCTGAGCGGCTGCACACCTGCGGTTGATGTAACCGCAGCAAAGGATTCAGCAAATCCGGCATGCGCGCCGATGATGGTTGCCCTGCCGGATACCTTGGCTGGAGCGGCATTGCGGGACACCACCACACAAGCGACGGCGGCGTGGGGCAACCCCTCGCAAGTAGTGCTTCGCTGTGGTGTGAGCGTTCCTGGCCCCACCACTGACCGTTGCGTCACGGTCAATGATGTGGACTGGGTCATCAAGGAATCCGGTACCAATGGCAATCCCGATTACACGTTGACAACGTACGGTCGGACCCCTGCCACGGAACTGGTGCTTGACCCCAACAAGATAGCTTCCAGTACGGTGTTGGCGGAAATCAGCTCCTCAGCGGCCAAAATCCCGCAAACTCGACGCTGCCTGGGCGCCTCGGATACCCTCAACCTCCCCAACGGCTAAGTTTCCCAGCTTCCTAGCTTCCTAGCGCAGGCCTACGGGGCGCTCCAACGCCAGCGAGATGAGCTCGTCAATCAACTCCGAATAGCTCAGCCCCGAAGCAGCCCACATCTGCGGGTACATGGACACGGGCGTGAATCCTGGCATGGTGTTGATCTCATTGATTATCACGTCTCCCTGCTCCGTGTAGAAGAAATCCACACGGGACAGGCCCTCAGCACCAACGGCCTCAAAGGCCGCTGCGGCCTGCTCACGCACGGCAGCGGCAGCGTCCGCGGGCAAGTCAGCGGGACAGCTCAATGCCGCGGCTTTCTCGTCCACATATTTTGCCGCGAAATCGTAAAACGTGTGTGTTGACCCGGAAATGTCCACTTCACCCGGCATCGACGTGCGGGGTGCATCCGTACCGTGGCCCTGCAATACTGCACATTCGATTTCCCGGCCAACAATCCCGGCTTCAATCACCAGTTTCAGGTCATGCTCCCGTGCGCTGGCAATGGCTGCATCCAACTGGTCCAGGGCATCTACCTTGCTAATTCCCATCGACGAGCCAGCCCTTGCAGGCTTTACAAAAACGGGCAAGCCCAATGTGGCTACCTCCGCCCGAACGGCTGCCGGGTCCGTCCGCCATTGTCTGTCCGTGACAGCAACGTAGGGGCCCACGTTCAGTCCCGCAGCAGCAAAAATGACTTTCATGAAATGCTTGTCCATGCCGACGGCGGACGCCAACACACCAGCCCCCACATAGCGGGTATCCGAGAGTTCCAGCATGCCCTGAACAGTGCCGTCCTCCCCAAACGGACCGTGCAGCAGGGGAAACACCACATCCACCGTTCCGAGCTCACGAGGGACTTCGTTGGTCTGCGCCACAATCAGTTGGTGGGTACCACCAATTTCGGCCAGAGTTACCGTTTCATCCGAGGGCCCAACCTCCGGGAGCTCCCCTGAATTAAGTGCCCACTGCTCCGGGTTACCCTCCGGCAGAACCCATTGACCATTGCGCGCTATGCCAATAGGAATCACTTGGTATTTGCTGCGGTCAATGGCGCCCAAAACTCCCGCGGCTGTCACACAACTGACAGCGTGCTCACTTGAACGGCCGCCAAAAAGGACCGCGACGCGAGGCTTCCGCGCCGGTGTTTGCTCGGTCATACGGAGTACTCTCCCTCAGCTTTTAGTTCCCGGGAAAGCAGTAACGGCCCCAGTTGGTCTACAGAAATATTGCCGGCCAACACGCCCACCACGGACGCCGTGATCGGCATGTCCACCTTTAGTTTGCGCGCAAGGTCGTGGACGGCTTGGCCGGATTTGATGCCCTCAGCCGTTTGCGTCATCTGCTGCGCCATTTGTTCCAGGGTTAGCCCCTGGCCCAAGAGGCTGCCAGCTTGGTGATTTCGACTCAAGGGTGAGGAGCAGGTAGCTACCAGGTCCCCCAAACCAGCTAGCCCGGCCATCGTCTCCGCCTCGCCGCCCAGGGCCAAAGCGAGTCGCGTGGTCTCGGCCAGCCCACGAGTAATCACCGTTGCTTTGGTGTTGTCCCCCATTTGCTTACCCTCGCAAATGCCTACGGCCAGAGCAATGACGTTCTTGACGATGCCGCCAATTTCGACACCCACCACGTCCGTATTCGTATAGGGACGGAAATAGGGGGCCATGCAGACGGCCGCAATCCAGGCCGCAACGCTTTCATCCACGCAGGCCACCACCGAGGCAGTGGGCTCTTCACGGGCAATCTCCATGGCAAGGTTTGGCCCGGAGACTACGGCTATCCGATCCGCGGGGAGGTGCAATTCTTCGGCGATGACCTGGCTCATTCGAGAATCGGAGCCCAGCTCCAACCCCTTCATCAAGGAGACGACGACGGCGTCTGGCGCCATCAGCGGTTGCCATTGCCTCAATTGCGCGCGCAGGGATTGCGCAGGAACCGCCAGCACCACCAGTTCAGCGTCCGCAAGAACACTCGCCACGTCTGCCGAAGCGCTGATATTTCCAGGCAGCGCTATACCCTGAAGATAATTTTCATTGTGGCCAGTGGAGTTGATTTCAGCAGCAACTTCTTCCCGCCGAGCCCACAGCACAATGCTTCGATGCGTGTCACCGGCGCCCAGCGCAGCATCGCCCAGCACCTTGGCAAAAGTAGTGCCCCAGGATCCGGCTCCCAGCACAGCAATTTTCTTGGGCGGCTGACGCACCAAGGCCGTCACTCGGCAGCGCCGGAAGCGGTCATGTTGCCGCCGTCGTCAAAGCGCCCCGACGTGGATTGCTTGTGTTCGGCGGGGTCCCAATGCCCTGCCGGCGCCTTCTCCTGCCGCAGCTCCTCCAACAGGACGGTAATAGCATCAAGAATTCTGTTGGTAGCCACAGTCAACAACTCACGCTCAATAGGTTTTCCCTTGAACTCACTCAAGTCCACCGGGTGCCCCACTAGCACACGGACGGTCTTCCTGGGAAACAGGCGAACCCGTTTGGCGTAGCGCGGCAGCACTTCCTGTGCACCCCAATGCGCAACCGGAACTACCGGGGCACCCGTTTCCAAAGCCAACCGAGCAGCCCCGGTGTGGCCCTTCATCAGCCACAAATCTGGATCTCGCGTCAGGGAACCCTCAGGGTAAATGACAATCGCACCGTTATCCGTCAGCACCTCGCGGGCCACGGCCAAGGATGCACCAGCGCCCATACCACCCCGTGATACCGGAATCTGCTGCGCACCGGCCATCACCTTGCCAAAGATCGGAATCTTGAACAGACTATCCTTAGCCAGAAAGTGCGGCATGATGTTCTGGTCGTACAACATGTGCCCCACCACCACCGGGTCTATCTCGGTGCAGTGATTGGGGCAGACAATGAACCCTTGGTTGCGAGGAAGCCTATCCAGCCCATCCCAGCTCTTGTTCATCATCAGAGTAACCACGGGGCGCAGGCCATTGGCCAGCACCGAAAACATGCGGCGCGTCCGTTTGGATATGGGCATGCCCAGCTCTCCTAGAGGGTCTTCTTGTGAGAATCGGACAGATCGAAATCGGCGCCAAGACCGGAGAGCTTCTCCGTGAACCGCTCGTAGCCACGGTTGATCACATCAATGCCAGTGACCCGTGAGGTTCCGGTTGCCGCGAACGCTGCAATCAGGTGGCTAAAGCCTCCCCGCAGATCCGGCACGTCAATATCCGTACCCTTGAGCGCCGTCGGGCCCGAGATCACCGCGGAATGCAGAAAGTTCCGTTGACCAAAGCGGCACGGAATACTGCCCAGACATTCGCGGTGAACTTGGATGTTGGATCCCATGCGAATCAGAGCGTCGGTGAAACCAAAGCGGTTCTCGTAAACCGTCTCGTGCACAATGGAGACGCCCTCAGCCTGAGTCAATGCGACCACCAACGGCTGCTGCCAGTCGGTCATGAAGCCGGGGTGCACGTCTGTTTCCAGTACCAAGGGGTTCAGCTTGCCGCCCGGGTGGTAGAAGCGGATGCCGTCGTCGCTAATATCCATGCCGCCGCCCACCTTCCTGAAGGTGTTCAAGAACGTCATCATATCCCGCTGGTTGGCACCCTCAACGAAGATATCGCCCTTGGTGACCAGGGCGGCGGAGGCCCAGGAAGCGGATTCATTGCGATCCGAGAGGGCCTTGTGAACATAACCACCCAGCGCGCTCACGCCCTCAATGCGAATGGTGCGATCCGTCTGAACGTTGATCAGTGCGCCCATCTTCTGGAGCACAGCAATCAGGTCAATGATCTCCGGCTCGGTGGCCGCACCGGACAATTCGGTAATCCCCTCCGCCCGCGTGGCAGAGAGTAGCACCTGCTCAGTAGCGCCAACACTGGGATACGGCAGCGAAATTTTGGCGCCGTGCAATCCCTTCGGGGCGGAAATATGAATTCCGACGGGCCGCTTTTCCACCACTGCACCAAACTGGCGCAGCACGTTGAGGTGGTAGTCAATGGGCCTGTCGCCGATCTTGCAACCACCCAGATCAGGGATGAATGCCTCACCGATCGAGTGAATCAACGGTCCGCACAGCAAAATGGGAATGCGTGAATCACCGGCATGAGCATCAATGGCGGTACTGGACGCCGTCTTGGCACCTTTCGGGTCAAGTGTCAGATCCCCGCTGACAGGGTCCTTCACCACAGAGACTCCGTGCAATTGCAGCAAACTGGTGACGACTTCAACGTCCTTGATCTCTGGAACGTTGCGCAGGATTGACGGTTCATTGCCCAGTAGCGCCGCGACCATCGCCTTAGGAACGAGGTTCTTCGCTCCGCGAACGGTCACCTTCCCCGTCAGAGGGATGCCACCACTCACCGTCAGTACACTGCGCATTTACACCCGTTTCTTCACCCCGCGTTGCTCGACGGAAAACCGTCGAACCATGCATCAAGCATAGTTTCTTGCCCGGGCAGACTGAAATATAGCCGCGGTTCGGCTTAAAGGCCTCTACTACCGAACATGCCCAGGGGTCACGTTGGCTAGCGGACCGGCAACGTGCGTGGTTTGAAATCCGGTCGCTGCGCCTCAAAGGCCGTAATCTCGGACTCATGCCGCAGGGTGAGTCCAATGTCATCCAGACCTTCAAGCAGGCGCCAGCGGGTGTAATCGTCAATCTCAAACGGTGCCGTCACCGAGTCGCACACCACGGTTTTGGACGCGAGGTCCACAGTAATTTCGGTACCGGGTGCGTTTTCGAGCACCTTCCAGATCAATTCGATGTCGTCTTGAGCGAGCTGCGCCGTTAGGAGACCTTGCTTGCCGGAATTGCCGCGGAAGATATCCCCAAAGCGTGCGGAAAGCACCACGCGGAAGCCGTAGTCTTTCAAGGCCCATACCGCGTGTTCACGCGAGGATCCCGTGCCAAAGTCCGGGCCCGCCACCAACACCGTTCCGGCGTCAAACGGCTTTTGGTTCAAAATAAAGTCCGGGTTCCTGCGCCAGGCCGCAAAGAGCGCGTCCTCAAAACCCGTGCGAGTAATTCTCTTGAGGTACACGGCCGGGATGATCTGGTCCGTGTCCACATTGGATGCCCGCAGCGGAACGCCAATGCCGGTGTGTGTGCTGATCTTTTCCATGCTGAGCTCCTAGGCCACGTGCTGTGCAGAGTTGGGAGTTACGTTGGCGCTGCTGGTCTGGACGATGCCGGCATACGGGCCGTCCAACGGGTCAAGATCGCTGGGCGAACTCAGAGTTCCGCGAACGGCGGTTGCGGCCGCCACCACCGGGGACACCAGGTGGGTTCGCCCGCCCTTGCCCTGCCGGCCCTCGAAGTTCCGGTTCGATGTTGAAGCGCAGCGCTCCCCCGGTTCCAGCTGGTCCGGGTTCATGCCCAGGCACATGGAGCACCCAGCAAATCGCCATTCAGCCCCAAAATCTATGAAGACCTTGTCCAAGCCTTCTGCTTCGGCGTCCAGTCGGACCCGTGCGGAGCCCGGCACCACCAGCATGCGAATGTTCGGATCCTTGGTGCGCCCGCGAATAATATCCGCAGCCGCGCGCAAATCCTCCACGCGCGAGTTGGTGCACGAACCCAAAAAGACTGTATCCACGCGAATGTCTTTCATGCGTGTGCCGGGTTCCAAATCCATGTACGTGAGCGCGCGCTCCGCAGAGGACTTGGCGTTTTCGTCCCCGAATTCCTCGGGGTAAGGGACGTTTCCGGACAAGGAGACACCCTGGCCCGGGTTGGTGCCCCAGGTGACGAACGGCTCCAGAGTATCCGCGTCCAGGTCAACTTCCGCGTCGAAGGTAGCGTCGTCGTCCGTCTTCAGCGTTTCCCAATACGCCAACGCCGCATCCCAATCAGCGCCGGTAGGAGCGTGTGCCCGGCCGCGCAAGAATTCATAGGTGGTCTCGTCCGGCGCAATCATTCCCGCGCGAGCACCGGCCTCAATGGACATGTTGCAGATGGTCATCCGCGCCTCCATGGACAGCGCCCGGATAGCTGACCCGCGGTACTCGAGCACATATCCCTGGCCGCCACCGGTCCCAATCTTGGCAATAACGGCCAAAATAATATCCTTGGAGGTCACACCGGGGCGCAGCGTTCCATTGACGTTGATGGCCATCGTCTTGAACGGCTTGAGCGGCAGCGTCTGCGTTGCCATCACGTGTTCCACCTCGGAGGTGCCGATCCCAAAGGCTAGCGCTCCCACGGCTCCGTGCGTGGACGTGTGCGAATCCCCACACACCACCGTCATACCAGGCTGCGTCAGGCCCAGCTGGGGGCCCACCACGTGAACAATGCCCTGTTCAGCGTCGCCCAATGAATGCAACCGCACGCCAAATTCCTTGCAGTTGGCCCGCAGGGTATTAATCTGCGTGCGGCTGGTGGGATCCGCAATCGGCTGGTCAATGGCCAGCGTCGGGGTGTTGTGATCCTCCGTCGCAATAGTCAGATCCGCGCGGCGCAGTTGGCGGCCAGTCAACCGCAGCCCCTCAAAAGCCTGAGGGCTCGTGACCTCATGCAGCAGATGCAGGTCAATGTAGAGCAGATCCGGCTGGGCAGCTTCGCCAAGACCCGTGCCCTTACTAACAATGTGATCCGCCCAGACTTTTTCGGCCAAAGTGCGGGGCTTTTGCGCTGTTTGGGTGGCTTGTGGTGCTTGTGGTGTGGTTGCCTCAGTCACAGCCAGCTCCCTTCCATGGGCGGGGCACCGGTAGTGGCGCTCACCGCAATTTCTACTCTTCTTGATTCTAGAGAATCAGGACGGGCCCCGTTCCGCCAGCGAATCAATTTGCATCTCAAATAATGAGACGGCAATATCATCCTATGGACAATTCTAGCGGTGTTGGAGTCATCGACAAGGCGGCCCAAGTACTTGACGCTCTGGAGGCCGGGCCCACCACACTGGCGCAGTTGGTGGCCACCACTGGCCTGGCCCGCCCCACGG
>JABBNV010000101.1 GCA_019352125.1 Acidobacteriota bacterium
TGACAGAATACTGACATGAGTCAAGAAGCAGCTGGCGTGCACCTGGCAACATCCCTGGGCTACCTACTCAAGGTAGCCTCGAGCACCCTGCGCCAAGCCATGGAGGTGGAGTTGCGGCCACTGGGGATGACGGTAACGCACTATTCATGCCTCGAGTTATTGGCCCAGCGGCCAGGGTTATCCAACTCGGAGCTTGCGCGGGGAACATTCGTAACACGGCAGTCCATGAACGTGCTGTTGAAGGCACTGGAGCGGGATGGCTACGTAGTGCGTGCAACGGAGGCGCCGGTGGGGAAGGCTCTCCCCACCCAGCTGACACCAAAGGGCAGGCGAAGCCTTGCTATAGCGAGTGCGGCCGTCCGCTCAGTGGAGGCAAAGATGCTAGCGGCGATGACCTCTGAGGAGAAGTCAGTAGCGTTCACTACCCTGACCCGCATGATCCGCTCCCTGGGCGCGGACGTTCCCGGCTACTAGCCCACCGCGAGAAACCCACGCAAACGGACCAGACCCACGGGCACGCCCGGGTGATTCGTCCATTTGCATGTGATTAGTGGATCTGCTGCCGCGTGCCCTACTGGCATCCTGGGCACCAGTAGAGTTTCCGCCCGGCAAGTTCGCGCAGGGCAACCAACTCACCGCACCGCATGCATGGCTGGCTGTTGCGCTGGTAGACAAAATGCGGCACTTCAGGATCACCGGTAGTAACTATTTTTCCCCGCCGCACGCCGTCGTTCATGGCCCCTACTGCGTCCTCCCACAAGGAGGCAGCCGCCCCGGAAGGAACAGAACTTCCCAGGGTCGCAGGGTTGAGGCGCTGCCGAAACAACAGCTCCGCTCGGTATATGTTGCCCACGCCGGCCAGGATGTTCTGCTCCATCAACTGCTGCCCCACCGATTTCTTGCTCCGTGTCAGCAACTGTACAAACCGCTCCCGATCCCCCTGCTGATTGATCAGCGGATCAGGTCCCAGCTTCCCGATAACCAACTCTGCTTCGGGAACCGTCAGCACTTCACATGCGGTTGGTCCGCGCAGATCCCCCCAGCCATGGTCGGTGACCAATCGAACGCGCACTGCACCGACGGGTTCCGGTGGGCCCACGTACTCTGTACCAACAATCTGAGAGCCCTCAGCCTCGCCGATCCGCCGCGGAGCACCGATGCTGGATGCGCCGGCGAAGGTCTGATCGCCACCGAAGTCCAACGCACCGTAGAGCCCCAAATGCACTCGCAGAACCCGCGTAGCAACACCCGAACAAGTAGCAGCACCGTCCGAGAAGTCCAGAAAGAGCTGTTTACCGTGGGCCCGGGCGCGGCTCATCACCATGCCGTCCAACAACTCAGCGCCCTGAGCGAATCGCCCCTGTGGGCTGCTAGCGCGCACAGCGGAACCAACAAACACGTCGGAAAATTGTTGGGCCAGACGGTGGACGGAGTGTCCCTCAGGCAAGGCTAGTTAGCTACCTGACCGGTCGTTTCGTACTCGGCGATCTTGCCAATTCGCCGCACGTGACGCTCCGCGTTGCTGAACGGCTCCGCCAGAAAGGCTTCGATAATTATGGTCGCTTCATCAACCGAGTGCTGCCGCCCGCCCACTGCCACCACGTTGGCGTCATTGTGCTCACGGGCCAACTTTGCCGTGTCCAGGTTCCAGGCCAGCGCTGCTCGAATGCCCTTCACCTTGTTGGCCGCGATCTGCTCTCCGTTGCCGGAACCACCCAGCACAATGCCTAGCGCATCCACCCCGGCAGCTTGATCCGCCACGACGCCCAGAGCTGCGTTGATGCAGAAGGTGGGGTAGTCATCCTCCGGGTCATACGAGGTAGGGCCGTGGTCGATCATCTCGTACCCCTTGGTGGACAAGTAGCTAATCAAGTGGGCGCTCAGTTCCAGGCCGGCATGATCGGTGGCAATGTGGACGCGCTTGGGGCTCATGATGTTCCTCTTCGAATACAAAAAATGTGTCGTTCCTACCCTACAAGTTTGCCTGACCGATAGCGCCGGAGCGACGGTTCAGCAGATCAGCCAGCTCCTGGGCCCGTGCCTCATTGGGTGCTCCGATCACGTACGCACCGCCGTCGTCCATGCGTACGACGACGGCGGGCCCGCTTCCGGCGAGGAAACTCGCCTTCGTGCCCTGGCGGCGAATGCCCCACCCGCCATACAACTTTGCCTCAACCACCGCCGCAACTGCGCCCTGCAGATGCGCCAGATCAACGCTCAGCACAGGGAAAACACCCGCTAGCCGAACCGTTGCGGTAAACCGATCAGCATCGAGCAACCCGCTCAGGGCTCCGATAGCCAGAACGGCCAGCAACACTAATACGGCGGAGAGCCATGGGACGAATGGCAGCAACAGTGCCCCCGGCAGCACTCCCACTAGCAAGATCATGACGATCACGGATGCGCGGGGTTTGATCCAATAGTTCAGCGAATCCCGCAGCAATTCCGGGTCGAGTTCCGCAGCGAGCGCCTGATCATCCCGTTCATTCCACTGCTCATCGGGCCGAAAGGTGAAAGCGATCACGAAGCCCATGGCAACAGCGGCCCCACTCCCGGAGGCGAACACCATCGGGTCGATACCGGTCACGGGTGTTGAAGTACCCGCTTGGGCCAGAATGCCTGCGGCGAACAGCGAAGCGAGAACCAAGGTGGCGGTAACCGCGAACCCCAACAAAATCCGGCGCAGCAACGGTGACACTGCCCGCCGCGCGGCCTGCATAGCTATCAAGACGCCCACCAGCACAATGCTCCCCGCGGCAACCGCCAGATACATCACATACGGCACAGGGTTGCCGATCCCCGCGAGCGCCACGCCATGCGGAACTTCGTTGCGAAAGACGAATCCGGCTATCAGGAAGGCCACCGCCAGGATCACCGGAAAACCGAGCCCAAACCGGAGTGCCACGGGATCCCACGCGTCCCTAGTCCCCTTCATGGTGCCTTCCTTTCTGAGCTTTTGTACTACTGCATCGGCATCCACAAGTGGGTGCCCGTATTGCTACCTGCTGGCTGCGTAGCCTTGCGCGCCGCGTGGGTTTGCTGCGGCATAGAGGTACTCCCCGTCGCGTCCCACCACACACAATCGTCCCAGTGCCCAGTCACCGGCGGTAGTCACTATGTGCCCGCGAGCCCGTAGCCCTGCCACCACATCAGCGGGGAATCTTCCCTCCACAACCATTCCGGCTGGTTCCCACGTCCGCGGCCAAAACGAACCCACCAACGCTGTGGTGTGCAGCGCTGGCGCGTCGATCGCTTGCTGTGGCGTGTATCCGCCCACCAGAGTCCGCAGCAAATACAGCAATTGCCACTGGTCCTGCTGGTCCCCGCCCGGTGAGCCAAGCGCCGCCACCACCTCGGAGCCGCGCGTCACCATGGTAGGCGTAAGCGTGGTTCGAGGCCGAGCGCCCGGCACCAAGGCGGACGGTGATTGGGGATCCAGCCACATCATCTGCAGCCTGGTACCCAGACAAAAACCAAGTTCCGGAATATGCGGGGAGGACTGCAGCCACCCGCCGGATGGCGTGGCCGCCACGAAGTTCCCCCAACGGTCAGCGACGGCTAGATGGCAGGTGTCTCCGCGAGTCTCCCCTGCCAGACTCACTGTTGGCTCCCCCACTGAACCTTCGCCCGCTTGGCCATGAGCGGCGTCGAACTCGGTGGCTGTGAGCAGCGGTGGGCGGTACGGCTGATGCCCCGAAATTTCACCGGGGCGCCACTGTGAGCTCGCCGCATCGCTAATTTGCGCTCGCCGAGTGGCCGCGTACTCAGGACTCAAGAGAGTGGTCAACAAGGACGACGACGGCGAGCGCGCGTCACCGTAGTAGGCGTCACGATCCGCCATGCCGAGTTTCAGGGCCTCCACAATGGTGTGCGCCCCGAGCTCTGTGGATGGATCCAGATACTGATCCTCAAATCCGTCCAGAATGGCCAGCGTTTGGAGCAGCACTGGGCCCTGGCCCCAGGGCCCAGACTTATGAATCTTGTGCCCTCGAAACGTGAGCGTGACTGCCGGTTCAAAACTTGATTGGAAGGCAGCAAAGTCCTCCGGGGTGATAACCGCCCGGTGTGAAGTCCCATTGGAGTGCCGATGCGAATCTTGCAGAAACTCAGTTGCAGCATTGGCTACAAATCCGTGCGACCATTCCCGGGCTGCTGCGCGGACGCGCTCTTCGCGGGTAGCACCTGTGGCGGCTCCTATCAGCCGTTCCAACGTCCGCGCGTAGGCCTCATTGCGCACCGTGTCACCTTCAGTCGGGACTGCGCCCTCAGGTAGCCAGTGTGCGGCAGAACTGGGCCAATGATCCGTGAAAAGGTCCTGCACGGCCGTCAAGGTTGCGGACACTCGTGCGCCCAGAGGGTGCCCGTGCCGTGCAAAGTCAATGGCGTACGACAGCACTGCGGGCAGTTCCCATGTGCCCCGCTGCGCCAGGAGTTCCAGCCACGCTGGGACGGCTCCGGGCACCGCTGCCGCGAGGCCGCCCGCACCTGGCACTCGATCGAGCTCTTCGGCCAGAAAGTGCTCTATGCTGGCGCCGGCCGGTGCGCTGCCCTGACCCATCAGAATTTCAGGGCTCCTCCCGGCGCTAGCTACCAGAGCGACTAGGTCTCCGCCCGGACCGTTGAGGTGTGGCTCCACCACATGCAATACAAAGGCACCCGCCATTGCCGCGTCAAAGGCGTTACCGCCGCCCTCCAGCACTGCCTGGGCAGACGCCGTCGCCAGCCAATGTGTGGACGAGACCCCGGAAAACCTGCCCAACAGGGTGGGTCGTGTAGTGAAGTCTGGCGGGGCAACGAATACGGAATCCATTAATCCAGCCTATGCCGCCACGGACTTGTCAACGGCCGCAATTGTGAAAGAATAATTTCACAATGTCGTGGGGCAGTTGGCCGCCGGCACATTTTCAGCAACCACCCGGAGGTTCTCCACGTGCCTGGCACAAATCTGACCCGCATCGAAGCCGCTGACCGCGCCGCCATTGTGACCGTTGATTCCTACAACGTCACGCTGGATCTCACACGTGGCCCCAAAGTGTTCGGATCCACGACAGTGGTGACATTTAGCGCCACCGCCGGTGCATCTACCTTCATTGACGCCATTACAGACGTGGTGCACGAAGTCACGCTCAATGGGGTGGCCCTGGATCCCGCAGAGGTCTCCGACGGCGTGCGCATCGCGCTGCCAAACCTTGCCTCCGAAAACATCCTGACCGTCAAAGCCGACGCTCTGTACTCAAACACGGGCGAAGGATTGCACCGCTTTGTTGATCCCGTGGATGACGAGGTGTACCTCTACACGCAGTTTGAGGTGCCGGATAGCCGCCGGATGTTTGCCGCATTTGAGCAGCCTGACCTGAAGGCAAAGTTCTCCTTCACCGTCACGGCTCCCGGGCACTGGGACGTCATCTCCAACTCTCCGACTCCGGAGCCCGTTGTAGCGGAATCGAACCCTGAGGGCGCAAAAACCTGGGCGTTTGAACCAACCCCTCGCATCTCCAGCTACATCACCGCCCTAGTCGCTGGCCCGTATGAGGCTGTGCGCGGGGAAGTCACCAGCTCTAGCGGACGCGTGGTGCCCTTGGGTGTCTTTGCCCGCAAGTCCATGATGCAGTACCTGGATGCTGAGAACGTTTTTGAACTGACTCGCCAGGGTTTCGAGTTCTTTGAGGCCCAATTTGGCACGCCGTACCCCTTCGCCAAGTACGACCAGCTCTTTGTTCCGGAGTTCAACGCTGGAGCCATGGAAAACGCTGGAGCAGTGACCATTCTTGAGGCCTATGTCTTCCGGTCCAAGGTCACCGAGGCCACCATTGAGCGCCGCGCCATCACCATCCTGCACGAGCTGGCCCACATGTGGTTCGGAGACTTGGTGACCATGCGCTGGTGGAATGATCTGTGGCTCAACGAATCCTTCGCTGAGTTCATGTCTACCCTGGCGGCCGCGGAAAACACCGTGTACAAGAACGCTTGGACCACATTCTCCTCACTGGAGAAGTCGTGGGCCTACAACCAGGATCAGCTGCCCAGCACCCACCCGATCGTGGCCGAAATCCGAGATCTGGAAGACGTACTGGTCAACTTCGACGGCATCACCTATGCCAAGGGCGCGTCAGTGTTGCGACAGTTGGTCGCCTGGGTTGGTCAGGAAGAATTCATGGCCGGGGTCCGCAGTTACTTTGGCAAGCATGCCTGGGGAAACACGGAGCTCAAAGATCTGTTGAGCGAGCTGGAAGTCTCCAGCGGCCGGGACCTTTCGGAGTGGTCCGCCAAGTGGCTTGAAACCGCCGGAGTGAACACCCTGCGGCCGGAAATCACCATGGCGGAGGATGGCACCATCGCTGGTTTTTCGGTGTTGCAGAGCGCTGTGGAGGCTTACCCCACCCTTCGTCCGCACCGCGCCGCCATCGGCTTCTATGATCTGGACGCGGACGGCAAGCTCAGCCGCACCCATCGTGTGGAGTTGGACATTGACACAGAGCGCACCGAGGTGTCCGAGCTGGTGGGCATGAAGCGCCCCGCATTGGTTCTGGTCAATGACGATGATCTGGCCTACGCCAAGGTTCGCCTCGATGAGGAGTCACTGGCCACCGCCCACGCACACCTGAAGGACTTTGCCGAGTCCCTGCCTCGCACCTTGGTGTGGGCGTCAGCATGGGATGCCGCCCGCGACGGCGAAACACCGGCCAGCGCGTACGTCGCCTTGGTCTTGGCAAACATCGCTTCGGAGAGCGACTCCACCGTCATCACCGTGCTCTTGCGCCAGTTGGCCTCGGCACTGACCTTCTATGTGGCTCCCAGCAAGCAAGCGGAATTGCGGGCACACGCTGCGGACCAGCTGTGGACACTGACGCAGCAGGCGGCCGCTGGCTCTGACGCGCAGCTCCAGTTCCTCAAGTCCTTCTCCGCTCTGGCCCGGACCGAGGCTCAGCTGGACACTGTCAGGGCCCTCCTGACTGGTTCCACTACCTTGGACGGGTTGGAAATTGATCAGGATCTGCGCTGGGAACTGCTGATCTCACTCACAGCGGGTGGACGCACAGGTGACGCTGATATTGCGGCGGAGCTTGCCAAGGATGACACCCAAAATGGTGCGTTGGCTGCTGCCACTGCTCGGGCAGCCTTGCCTACGGCCGAGGCCAAAGCGGCATTCTGGGATGCCGTGGTAGTGGGTACTGACATGCCCACAGCATTCCAGCGCGCTGCCATCGGTGGATTCAACCGCGTCAACGACGTAGCGCTGCTGGCCCCGTATTCCGAGAAGTACTTCGCTGCCATCGGGGACATCTGGGCCAACCGGAGCTATGACACAAGCTCCTCCATTGTGAACGGGCTGTTCCCGGCCAAGCCGGCCAGCCAAGCCACGTTGGATGCCACGGATGCTTTCTTGGCAAAGCTGGGCGAGGACACTCCCGCTTTGCGGCGCCTGATTCTGGAAAACCGCGACGGCGTTGCCCGCGCGTTGCGTGCGCAAAAAGTAGACCAGGAGGCATAGCGCCATGGACGTGTCGGAACACCACTACAGCGTTGCTGTCGATTGGACGGGCAATAGGGGTTCCGGCACGTCCGGGTATCGCGCGTACGGCCGTGACCACACCGTCTCCGCCGCCGCGGTACCAACCCTGTTGGGTTCCGCAGACCGTACCTTTCATGGGGATGCGGACCGCTGGAACCCGGAATTACTGCTGTTGGCTGCGTTGACGCAGTGTCACATGTTGTCCTATTTGCACGTGGCCACCTCTGCTGGCGTAGTTGTTACTGGCTACTCCGATGCGGCTCAAGGCACCATGGTGCTCCATGCGGATGGCAGCGGCGAGTTCACCTCGGTGACGCTGCATCCTGTGGTCACCGTAGCGGAGCCGATCATGAGCGAATTGGCCAACAGCTTGCATGAGGACGCTGCCGCCAAGTGCTTTATTGCCCGTAGCGTCAATTTCCCGGTGCACCATCGGCCAACGGCAAGGGCCTAAGGCTCAGGCCGTTGGCCGCTGGGGCGCGCCTGTCGCTCAGGTGGTCGCTTCCCACGCGGCCACCAAAGCCCGCTCGGTTGCCGCGCTGAGACCCGCCATACGCTCTCTGTGAAGACCTCGCGCTTGCTCATCGGCCAGCACGTTCTCCAGGGATTCATCAAACGTCCGCAGCTTCATACCGGCAGCCAACGCCGCATCTGCTGACCGAGTTGCAAATCCGGGCCCCGTTTCCCCTGTCCAGAGCGGCAGAGATTGCGGCCCGGACCAGGGCCGAACGCCCTGCTCCTGCAGCCACTGCGAATCCGCCACGATGATGTGCCCAGAATAGTCCGTGGCCACTACGCAGGCACCCAGAAAAGTGGTCAGGTGTGTAGGTTCTCCCACAGCATTGAAAGTTCCCACCAGTTGTGACTCGACTGCGTCCAGTAACCAACTGGCGTAGTCCAGCACATCCGTGAACTGCACCATGGCCTCGGCGTCATCGGGAACCACTACCGGGTTATTGTCACGGGCAAATCGTGCTGGCCAGTAGCCCATGCGATCGCTGGGATCCCCCGCGCCCACAATCAACCCGGGGCGGCTGATGTGCGCCCGCTGCCCAACGGCGTCGCGCACCAGCTGTTCGCAACTGACTTTGGCCTCGGCATAGTGATCTGCGGTTGCCTGCCCGGGTTGAAGGGCTGAAACCAGAGCCGCGCTCTCATCCGCGTGCATGGTGTCACCGTCGGCATAGACGGACACACTTGAAATGAACGTCCAGTGCCTTGCCCGTGCAGCCAGCGCCTCCAGCGCGGCCGCCACGAGAGCCGGGTCCCTGGCCACGTCAACCACTGCATCAAACTCCGAGTGCCCCAACGAAGCGTAGGCACTCGCGCCGTCGTCGCGATGTCCCCTGACAAACGTCACGCCCGCCGGTGGCTCGCCGGACTCACCGCGAGCCAAACACGTCACATCATGCCCCCGCTCCACTGCTTGCCGAGCCACCTCGGCTGAAAGGAAAACCGTTCCACCTAAAATGAGGATGCGCATATCTTCAGCCTACGGCGCTAGGCTGGAACGCTCAGGTATTAGA
>JABBNV010000102.1:0-5597 GCA_019352125.1 Acidobacteriota bacterium
TGCCGCCCGACCGGCACCGCCGTGGCGGCGGCGACGAATTCGACCGCGTGCAGGTACCACGTGTTGGGCGGGGCCATCAATCCTATTGCCGGCATCGGCCCGGAGCAGCTGCGCATCCGTGATTTGCTGACTCGGCTCAATGACAATGCCATTGAGGAAATCATCATTGCCACGGATCCGAATCTGGAAGGCGAAGCGACCGCTACTTACTTGGCCCGGATGCTTAAAACTATAGGAATCAAGGTGACAAGGCTGGCATCTGGGCTTCCCGTGGGCGGGGATCTTGAATATGCGGATGAGGTAACTCTGGGCCGCGCATTTGAAGGCCGCCGCAGCGCCATTGGCTAAGCGTCAAGATAGTTCCCCATTCCGCAGCTTCTTCACTATCTCTGGCCATGGAACAGATCTACAGTTGGAAGATGACTAAGGACCAGCCCGAGCCACGCGGCCACTACGTGGAAACTGATGGCACTGCTACCGCGGATGCAGCGCGGGGCCACTACTACAACAAAGATGAGGCAACGGTCTCTCCGGATGACGCCAAGGGACACTACACGGACATCCAAGAGCCGGACGGCACCATTGACGACGGCGAAGACGAGGGCACCGGGCACTACGTGGACCGCGCGCCCAAGAAATAGCTTGACCAGTTAGCTGCCGCCGTATAAATGACGTACGGGAAGACACATTCTGTGTCCAGGCAAGCAAGACGCTAAACTTCCATCAATGCCCCCTCGCGCCAATGACCGCCGTGAGGACCGTGTCCCAATCCCAACGGAGTTAGTGCGTATCTTGCCAATGAGTGTGCAGTCATGAGCCTCGTCGTCCAAAAATATGGCGGATCCTCAGTGTCGGATGCGCAAGGCATCAAGCGCGTTGCGCAGCGAGTGGTGGAGACCCAGCGTCAAGGCCACCAAGTCGTCGTCGTCGTTTCTGCGATGGGTGATACCACTGATGAATTGCTGGATCTTGCAGCGCAAGTGACGCAAACGCCACCCGCTCGCGAACTGGACATGTTGATGACCGCTGGCGAGCGCATTTCGATGGCCCTGCTGGCCATGGCGATCCACAGCCACGGCGCCGTTGCCCAGTCCTTCACGGGCAGCCAAGCGGGCATGATTACAGACGGCATCCACGGCAAGGCCCGCATCATTGACGTGGATCCGTATCGCGTACGCACCGCTATTGACAAGGGCAACATCGCCATCGTTGCTGGTTTTCAGGGCATGAGCAGAACCACCAATGAAATCACCACCATGGGTCGCGGCGGCTCAGATACGACCGCCGTAGCCCTGGCCGCCGCCCTCGACGCAGCAGTCTGTGAAATCTATACGGACGTAGACGGCATCTACACGGCCGACCCGCGGGTAGTGCCGTCGGCACAGAAAATTGACAAGATCTCCAGCGAAGAAATGCTGGAGATGGCCGCTTCCGGTGCGAAGATTCTGCATCTAAGAAGTGTTGAGTATGCTCGCCGATTTGGCATACCCATTCATGTTCGTTCATCTTTTAGCGACAAAGAGGGGACCTGGGTGTTGCCCAGCCCCGGTGACAAGATCAAGATCTCAAAGGGAGTTGCTTTGGAGCAGCCAATCATTTCCGGTGTGGCACACGATCGGTCCGAAGGAAAGGTCACCGTAGTTGGTGTGCCGGACATTCCAGGCAAGGCAGCGGAGATTTTTGGCATCATTGCGGGTGCTCACTCCAACATCGACATGATCGTTCAGAACATCTCCACCTCCGGCACGGGGCGCACCGACATCTCCTTCACCTTGCCCATTGTGGAGGGCGCAGAGGCTCTTGCCGCACTCCGGGACGCTCAGGAGCGCGTTGGTTTTGAAAAGCTGTTGTATGACGACAAGATTGGCAAGTTGTCACTCATTGGTGCAGGGATGCGTTCAAACCCGGGCGTCTCGTTCACCTTCTTCAAGGCACTGTCCGATGCCGGCGTCAACATTGATCTGATTTCGACCTCGGAAATCCGCATTTCAGTAGTGACCCGCGCAGACTTGTTGGACACGGCCGTTCGAGCCGTCCACAAGGCCTTTGAGCTCGACGGCGCAGATACGGCTACTGTCTACGGTGGTACCGGGCGCTAGCCCTCGTGCCGGGTTGCGTAGTGGTGCCCTTCGGAGTCTGTCTCCACCTCAAAGTGGGATAAATCCTCCGCGCTAGCTTCTTCGAACTCGTCATGTTTGTGGACCACCGCGGTGTCTCCCTCGTCGGACAGATGCGGTGCCGTAAGGGTCCGCGCCCACGTGTCAGTCCGTTTCATGAACTTGTTCAGAAATGACTCTGACTTCGTCATTTTCATCACCTCCTTGCGAGGCAAATGAAGCTACGCCTCTTGCATCAGCTTACGCCTGACAGAGCTTGCCCACGCAGGTTTTGAGGCAACAAAAATGGGAACCAATAACACCAGCAGTCCCGCTCTGCCCCACACTCCCGCCAGGAGCAACTGCGTCGCAGGGCTGGTGGCCGGGTTCAGCCGTTGCGAGAACATCAGCATGGCTCCCAACCCGGTAGCGGCGTCGGCAATGAAATACGCAATGATCAAGGTCCAAGGAATGCGTAGCAGCACAAAAAAGGGCAACAACCAGAGCATGTATTGGGGCGAGTGAACCTTGTTGAGCAACAAATAGACGCACAGTTCACCAGCGCACACCTGCAACCAGGGGTACACTCCGCCGCGCATACTCCGCCACACAGTACTCACCGTGGACGCCGTAGCCAACGCATTCTGTTTAGCTACATCATCTGGGTCAAGTTTGCCGAAGCCCCAAAACCAGATGGAGTTGGTAGTGAAGTCAATAGGCCGGGTCCACTGGAACTTGTACGCTGCGAACCACCCTTGAAAATCAAGGATCACGAAGGGCAAGTTGATCACCGCAAATACGGCAAGCGTCAAGAAGGCGAAGAGTGCTGCAAGGCGCCACCGATCGCGGGCTGCCCGCGCGCTGGGCAGGCCAGAGAAACCCAGCCACAGCACAATAGGCAGAGCAAACATCAGCGGGTAGAACTTGAGCGCTCCTCCTATCGCCAAGAGCGCCGCCCCCGGAACTAGCCATCCCTGGGAGCCGCGGCTCGCCAGCCAGACACAAACCAGTGCACCCACCGTGGCCAGCACCACCAGTAAATCCCAGTTGAGGAAGGCATACAGCACCAGCGCCGGCGCCATCGCAAACCAGAGTGCCCGCCACCCGGTGAACCTCGCCAAGAGTATGGACGTGGCCACAGCCGTCACGGACAACACAGCCGCCGAAAGGTTGAAAAAACCTAGATCCGTGGCCGCCGGGAGCGCCAGGAAATAGATGGCCACACCAGCAAGTACGGGATATTCCATGAATCCGGGCGGGATGCTGCCGTCTGTCCCCAAGCCTCCATGGAGGTACGGAAAAATGTGCTCATAGAGCCCGCGAGCGCCCCAGAGAGTTTGAATGTCCGTGTAGCAGAGGTTGCGGGAGCCTCGCAGGAAGATTTCCCCGGCTGTACTGCCGTTCGCGTCAAAAGTCGGGCCGAAGCAACGGACTTTGAGCCAATAGGAAAGGCCCAGCAACGTCAGGGTAAGAACGGTGGAAACTACCACTGGCCACCAGCTGGACGAGCGTTGGATTTCTGGGCGCCGCACCGCGCGTGATTGGTGTCTCATTCTTGAGGAAGCTTAGCAAGCGCGGCGGCCAAAATGCGGTTAACGCAGGGATCGATCCTCCGGGTCGCGAGGAACCACATAGGTGGTGCCGTCGGGGCGGGTGATGGTTTCCCACTGTTGCGCCGCAGCCTCACGCTCAGCTAGCAAGGCTCTATTTTCTGCGGTCATTTCATGATCGATGGCCGAACGGCTGGCCGGACCAAACACCGCACGCAACTTGCCCGTTGCCCGCATAAATCTTTCCGTGAAATTACCCACGACCCCACCCCTCATTGACGTCCGCCATCTTGTAGTACATAGTACGCTAACTATTAGTGCACTAAATATATTGGAGTGTTGATGAACCTCGAAGACCCGCTCCTGCTGGAGAGGCAACTCTGCTTTGCCTTGACCGTGGCTAGCCGAAACGTTGTCGCCGCCTACAAGCCTGTGCTGGCGGAACTCGGCATCACACATCCACAGTATTTGGCGCTGTTGGCCTTGTGGGAACGGGATCCACAATCGGTCCGTGAGCTGGCCGATTCCTTGGCCGTGGAGTCAGCGACTCTCTCCCCCTTGCTCAAACGTCTTGAGGCCAATGGCTTGATTGTCAGAGCCAAAGCGGACGACGACGACCGTGCGTTGGCCGTGCGGCTCACCCCAGCGGGGCGCGCGTTACGCGAACGTGCACTCGGAGTTCCCCCCACCATGCTGCGCAAACTCAAGATGACCCGAGAGGCTGCCCAGGAGCTGCATGTGGCGATGACCCACCTCATCCAAGCCGCCGAAGCAGCCATAATAGAGCAGTGATCTCCACACTTCGCGCCCTCCAACTATTGGCTCCAAGCCAGTGGGTTGAGCGCGAGCGTGCCCACGCACTCCGCGTAGATGAATTCGCCCAGCCCTACCTGGAACGTCGCTCTGCCGGACAAAAGCATCCGGTGGAGGATTTTCTCTTCACGTACTACAACCACAAACCCGGTCAGCTTCGACGCTGGCACCCTGGCGTCGGCGTCGTGCTCTCAGGTGCTGAGACGAATGAGCGTCTTGGCTGGAAATTTTACCGAGAACCAACGGCTGCGGAGCGTACTGCGGCGGGGCTGACGGCCAACCATCCCGCCGTAGTGATGGACCACGAAGAATTTGCCTCACGCCGCAAGGAAGCCATCGACTTTGCTCGAATCATTCTGGGCACCACTGCGGCGCGGCCAGCCCAGTTTGGCTGCTTTGGGCTGCATGAGTGGGCCATGGTCTACCAAGCCGATGCGCACCAGGTACGCCATGAATATTTGGACCTGCGGCTTGGCGGTGCTGGCACGGATGCCGTGGTAGATGCTGCGAAGATCCGCTGCACCCACTTCGATGCCTACCGGTTTTACACTCCAACGGCAGCCCCGCTCAATGAATTGATTCCCACACGCGCCAATCAACGGCTGATGGAACAACCAGGTTGCCTGCACGCCAACATGGACCTGTACAAGTGGGCCTACAAGCTCTCCCCGCTGCTGCCCAGCGAACTGCTGATGGACTGCTTCGAGCTCTCCTGGCGGATCCGTGCCATGGACATGCGGGCCTCCCCCTATGATCTTGCGACCTGGGGATTCACCCCTATCCCTATTGAGACACCCGAGGGTAAAGCCGAATATGTGACCCAACAGCGGCAATTCGCAGCCGCGGCCGCCGAGCTCCGGACCAGGCTCTCTGCCGCCTTGGATCACGCAGTGACCGATTCGCTGGCTGATTCCCTGATCAGGAATACGGCGTAGGCTGGGCACACCGTTGCAGTAAGGGAATTTGCGGCAAGGAGGCCACAATGAACACCAGAGACGTCCGTTATGGACGCCGCCGCACGGCTTTGTTGTCCAGTGCCGGCATAGTTGCCGTTGCCTTGGCCATGGCCGGCTGCAGCCCCATCCCCGGTGGTCCGGCAATCAGCTCATTCCCAGGCACCGAGCCCCCTGCGCTCCAT
>JABBNV010000102.1:5607-6975 GCA_019352125.1 Acidobacteriota bacterium
CGCCCACCCCGCCGCCGGCTTCCACGTCCACTCCTACGGCCACCGGCGTCGACCCCACCGCCGGTACCGGTGAAACTGCACTGACCATCAGAATTACGGACTCCCCCACTTCAGCTGCACGCTCTTTCACCCTCAACTGCCTGGGTGCTACCCCTCAGGCCGGGTCCACGGTCCAGGACCCGGCCGCTGCCTGTGCCGCCGTGGAAGCGGCCGGAATAGCCCTGTTTATGCCCAGTACCGTGGCCAACCAAAAATGCCCAGCCCAGTACGCAGGGCCCAGCGTCGCTTACGTCACGGGCAAAGTACGGGGAACCGCCGTCGACGCCACATTTAGCCAAACCGATGGTTGCAAGATAGCCAATTGGAACGCCCTGGCCGCCGTCTTCGGCAACAAGGCTGGCATCCTCTAACCACCCCCTCCCCCGCGCATGTCCCTTTTTTTGCTGCTCCGGTGGACATATTGGTGTTATGTCCACCGGAGAGCTGAATAAAGGGACATGCGCATGGGAGGAGGGGTGAGAAATGGCCGGTAGAATGGAAGGGCAAGCTCGCGGAGCGCTGAACCACAGCGTGAGACGGCACATCCGCGGCCACCCTTTTAACATCAGGAGTCACCGGATGCCCCGGATCGTTGTTGACGTCATGCCCAAGCCAGAGATCCTCGATCCCCAGGGAAAAGCGATCGTGGGTACGCTCCCCCGGCTCGGCTTCACAGCCTTCGCTTCGGTGCGCCAAGGCAAGCGCTTTGAGTTGACGGTTGACGGCGAGGTGACCGATGAGGTGCTAAAACAGGCTCGCGAGGCCGCCGAAACCATGCTCTCCAACCCGGTCATCGAAGACGTTGTGAACATTGAAGTGGTGGCTGACTAGCATGACAGAAGCTGCAACAGAACTGCGGTCAGCTCCTTCCCTCGCGGCCGCCCGGATTGGTGTGGTCACCTTCCCCGGAACTCTGGATGACCGTGATGCAGCACGTGCCATCCGTCTTGCTGGCGGAGCGCCAGTGGCGCTGTGGCACGCCGATGCCCAACTCGGCGACGTGGACGCCGTCGTCATTCCCGGTGGATTCTCCTACGGTGATTACCTGCGCGCCGGCGCCATTGCCCGGTTTGCTCCCTTGATGACTCAGATCATCGCCGCAGCCAACTCATCCGCTAAGTTGCCCGTGCTGGGCATCTGCAACGGTTTTCAGATACTCACTGAGTCTCACCTGCTGCCCGGCTCAATGATCAAAAATGACCACTTGAAGTTCGTCTGCAAGGACCAGGTTCTCAGCGTGGATAACGCCCATACCGTCTGGACCAGGGACTACCAGCAGGGTCAGCACATCACCGTTCCCCTGAAGAATCAGGACGGTCAGTACATCGC
>JABBNV010000102.1:6985-9033 GCA_019352125.1 Acidobacteriota bacterium
GCGTGGTGTTCCGCTATGTGGGCGAAAACCCGAACGGTTCACGGCGAAACATCGCCGGGATTTCAAACGCGGGCGGGAACGTGGTGGGTTTGATGCCGCACCCCGAACACGCCGTCGAAACCGGATTTGGCCCCGGCCATACTGGCACCGACGGGATCGGGTTTTTCACCTCCGTTCTTTCTAGCATTGTGGGAGCCAACTAATGAGCGAAACCTCAACGGGCGCGGTCAACGAATCAGCGGAGGCAACACCTGAGTCGAAGAAGTTCAATATCGACACGGTGGACAACGCAGCTGCCACGCCGGATACGGAGCTGCCGTGGGCTGCTCTGGGCCTCAAGGCCAACGAATTTGCTGAGATCGTCAAGATTCTTGGCCGCCGCCCCACCGCGGCTGAACTAGCAATGTACTCAGTGATGTGGAGTGAGCACTGCTCTTACAAGTCGTCGAAGAACCATTTGCGCCAATTTGGCGAAAAGGTCACCGACGAAATGAAAGAACACCTGCTGGTAGGCATCGGCGAAAATGCTGGTGTGGTGGACATTGGTGACGGCTGGGCGGTCACCTTCAAGGTTGAATCGCACAATCACCCCTCCTTCGTGGAGCCCTATCAGGGTGCTGCCACAGGCGTGGGCGGCATTGTGCGCGACATTATTTCCATGGGTGCCCGCCCGGTAGCAGTGATGGATCCGCTCCGCTTTGGCGCCATTGACCACCCGGATACGGCTCGACTGGTGCACGGCATCGTGTCCGGTATCGGTGGCTACGGAAACTCCTTGGGTCTGCCGAATATTGGGGGCGAGGTAGTGTTCGACTCCGTTTACCAAGGCAACCCACTGGTCAATGCACTGGCCGTTGGTGTACTGCGACATGAAGATATTCGCCTCGCGAACGCCTCAGGCGTGGGTAACAAAGTAGTACTCTTTGGTGCTCGCACCGGTGGCGACGGCATTGGCGGCGCCTCGGTGCTGGCCAGCGAATCGTTCGACGGCGGCGGCAAGCCGGCCAAGCGTCCAGCGGTTCAAGTCGGTGACCCCTTCGCAGAAAAGGTGCTGATCGAGTGCTGCCTGGAACTATTCAAGGCCTCCGTTGTGGAGGGCATTCAGGACCTGGGAGCCGCAGGCATTTCCTGCGCCACCAGCGAGCTTGCCTCCAACGGCGACGGCGGCATGCACGTTGAGTTGACCAATGTGCTGCTGCGCGAACCCCTGACACCGGGGGAGATTCTCATGTCCGAGTCGCAGGAACGCATGATGGCCGTAGTTACCCCGGAAAACGTTCCGGCTTTCGAAGCCATCATGGACAAGTGGGCCGTGGAGTACTCCTGGTTGGGCGAGGTGACGGAGACCGGACGCCTGGTCATCGAATGGGATGGCGAGACCATTGTGGACGTTGCACCGCGCACCGTGGCCCACGACGGTCCCGTTTATGACCGTCCGCTGCACCGCCCCGATTGGCTGGATGGAGTTCAGGCTGACTCATTCCAGCCCGAGATTCCGACCACCGGCCAGGGCCTTGCCGCCGCCGTCATCAAGCTCATTTCCTCGCCCAACATGGCGTCCAAGGACTGGGTGACCAAGCAATATGACCGATATGTGCAGGGTAATACCGCCTTGGCGATGCCGGACGACGCCGGTGTAATCCGGGTAGACGAGGAGTCCGGGTTGGGCGTTGCGCTCTCCACCGACGCCAACGGCCGCTACTCCTACCTCAACCCTTACGAGGGCGCGCGCTTGGCCTTGGCTGAGGCGTATCGGAATGTAGCCACGGCGGGTGCCAAACCGCTAGCCGTCACTGACTGCCTGAACTTTGGCTCCCCGGAGGATCCTGAGGTCATGTGGCAGTTCGCGGAGTCCGTGCGCGGCCTTTCCGATGCGTGCCAGGAATTGGGCGTGCCGGTGACCGGCGGTAACGTCTCGCTGTACAACCAAACCGGCGGCGTCCCCATTCACCCCACCCCGGTGGTGGGCGTGTTGGGAGTGTTCGACGACGTGGCTCGGCGAACGCCGTCCGGCTGGAAGGAAGCGGGCCAGGCCATTTACCTACTGG
>JABBNV010000103.1 GCA_019352125.1 Acidobacteriota bacterium
CAATTGGGTATGTTTTCTACTGACGCGTGAACCTACCCGATACAAGAGCCATCACTGAAAAACCCCGTAAAGAGGTACTGCCTCCCTGCTCTTTAGGTGGACCCCTCAGTGATGACCAGGTCTTCAATGCAGGTCCAATAAAGAACCCGTTGAGCTAAAATCCTACGTTTTGTGCAGTGCATGTCAATACGGCTCTGACCTGCGATAACAGGCGTTTCCGCAGGTCAGCCGTGGGGTGTGATCGTTAACATTGGGCCAAAAATCTTCCTAATATCGGCTTTCACCGGCGTGTCGTTGTCCCGGGAGTGTCACTGATTCGCTAAGAATCTTCCCTGCTAAACAAGCATTCACCCTCATGCACCGTGCCGACGCAGACCGGATCAGAACCAGTATCCAAAGCTGGCAGCAATGGGGTTCGCGCACGGGGGTCAGTGCTCCATGACTGAACTCGTTCATCAGCCACCTGGACCATGAGCTCTTCGACCTCCCAGATGGCAAAGCTTGCCGGAGTGCCAGGCCCCAATTGTCCCAGCATGGGGTTGGCGTACCGGGCTGCGCGCCAACCGGCCCGGGTATGAGCAATAAATGCTGCTCGGGCAGAGATTCGCTGCTGGCTCTGGTGATGTTCCAGAGCGGCGCGCACACTGGCCCAGGGGCGCCATGGTGTCACTGGAGCGTCCGAGCCAAAGGCGACGGGAACGCCTGCGGCAAAGAGGGACGCAAACGGGTTCAGTGTAGCTGCCCGCTCTACACCCAGCCGTTGGGAATACAAGCCGTCCGCCCCTCCCCACAATGCGTCAAAGGCTGGCTGGCCGGAGACGGTTATGGAATAGTGAGCCAGGGCCTCGATGGCCTGCGGATCCACCATTTCCGCGTGTTCGAAGCGGTGCCCGGCTGCACGAATTGCGGAAATTCCTACCTGTTGCTCCGCCCGCTGGAGCCCCTCGATGGCCGCATCCATACCGGCGTCGCCAATAACATGGAAACCCGCCTGAATGCCCGCTTCAGAGCAAGCCGCCAGGTGCGCTCCCACCGCGGCCGCATCCAAATAAGAAGCACCTGAATTGTTGGCATCATCTGAATATGGAGCACGGAGCCATGCAGTGTGGGAGCCGAGGGAGCCATCAATATTCAAATCCCCTGCTAGACCACGGACCGGTGTGCCCAGGCTAGCCAGCACCTCCCGGGCTTCACTGGCCGTGGTGACCGGTTGTGCCCAGTAGGGAAGCACTTCCGGCAGTCCATTCGCGGCACCGCTCAACTCGGCCAAGAGCGCTAGATCGGCTGGGGAGCCAACGCCTGGCGCGCTCATCTCCGTCAGGCCAACATAGCCCTGGCGAGCCGCCTCCTGCAGTGCTGCCCGTGCATAGTCCGCGCGCTGGCTATCCGTCAGCTGCCTGGTGGCTTCACGCGCCCGCTGGTGCGCTGCACGGGTGATAGGGCCGCCATGGGCATCCCAGCCGTCCAGATCCGCCAGGGAGAGCCTCGTGGCCATGCCTGCGGAGACAGCCGCCGAGTGCACATCGATGCGGGCCAGATAGACCTCCGCACCGCTGCCAGCCCGTTCCAACTCTTCGCCGCTGGGGGCTCGGTGCTCCGGCCAATGTGATTCATCCCATCCAAAGCCCAGGATCATACCGGTCTGACGCATTTTTGCCGCCGCCGCTACAGCGTCCAGGACGTCCCCCACCGAGGTAGCCATACGTAGATCCAAGGTACCCAGGGATATGCCAGTCTCCGTGATGTGCGTGTGCGAATCCACAAACCCGGGAGTGATCAGTCCACCTTCCAGGTCCACCACTGTCATGGATGAGTCAGCGATGGACGTGGCAGCGTGCTCGCCACCTACCCACGCAACGGTGTCTCCGTCCACCAGCATGGCGGTGGCCAACGGATCCGCCGAGCTGTAGACGGAACCGTTGCGATACAGGGTGAGAGACATTGAATTTCCTTTTTCAGTAACACCAAACGGTGAAGATTCATTAACCTGCGACGGCGGAATAGGCCACTACGCCGCGGCGCACCAGTTCAATACTCCGGACACACCGTTTGCGAAGGTCCGCGTCCAGCGTTGGCACCTTGGCCAGCTGGTCTAGTAAGTCAATCACTTGCTTGCTCCAGCGAACAAAATCTCCGGCGGCGAGCTCAGTGCCCTCCAGGACTTCCTGCAGGTGGCGCCCCCGGACCCATTTGTACATTGGCCAGACCAGGCCAAGCTCCGGCTCCCCTGTCAATGGCAACCGGTGCTGTTGCTCCACGTCCTCGAGCCTGGACCACTGCTCAATGACTCTCTCTATAGCGGATTCCAACGCCACACTAGGCATTTTGGGTCGCAGACCTCGTTCTTCACGCTTGGCCTGATAAACCAGCGCGCTGGCAACGGTGGCTAGCTCAGCAGGATCCAAATCGTCCATAGCGCCAGCACGCAGGCTCAAAGAAATCAACAGATCTTTTTCCCCATAAACAAACCGCAAACGTTGGCCGTCCGCGCTGGGCCGCATGGCGCCGTCGTCCCCCGTGGTCAGGTAACCGTAGGACGCCAGTAGCTCCGTCACACGGTCAAAGGTCTTCGCGATGGTGTTGGTGCGACCTTCAATTTGGCGCACTAGAGAATCCGTTTCCTTGCGCAGCGTCCACCACCGCTCGCTCCATCGGGCGTGTGATTCGCGCTCGCTACATCCGTGGCATGGATGTGCCCGGAGCGCCTTCCGGAGGGCAGCAATCTCACGCTCTGCTGCGGACGTTTCCTGGGAAGCGTCAAACCCGTGCCGCCGTCCCGGTGAACTAACGCCGGGGGCGTTGAGCGAGTGTCGAAGTGCGGCCACCAAATCCTTGCGGTCTTTGGCCAGTTTGGCGTTAAAGCCCTTCTGTATCCGCAGGTGCCCCACGGGTGTCAACGTACCGTCAAGATCGTGAATACTGAGTCGGCGAATCTGCCGATCCAGAGTCAAAATTGTTGGCCGGGGTTCTCTGCTTTGCGAGTCAGCGGAAATAACGACGGCGGGGCCCGGAGAGCGGCCGCCCGGAACGTCCACCACGTCCCCCGGTGCCAGCCGTTCCAGTGACTCCTCTTCAACGGAGCGCAATTGCTTGTAGCGCGTCTTTGTTGCCCTATTCTCCGCATCCGAGAGTTCCCGGCGTAACCGCGAGTACTCAGCAAAGTCACCCAGATGGCAAGTCATAGATTCCTCAAAGCCGGCAAGCGAGGTTTCCCGGCTGCGTACCTGCCGGGCAAGGCCCACCACGGACCTATCGGCCTGAAACTGAGCAAAGGATGACTGCAAGATCTCCCGCGCTCGTGCCTGACCAAACTGAGCAATGAGGTTAATGCTCATGTTGTAGGTGGGCCGAAAGCTCGAATTGAGCGGGTAGGTCCGTTTTGAGGCCAGTCCTGCAACAGCTGCCGGATCAGTGCCTGGCAGCCAGAGCACCACAGCGTGGCCCTCCACGTCGATCCCGCGCCTGCCGGCTCGTCCCGTGAGTTGAGTGTATTCACCCGCAGAGATGTCCACATGGGCTTCGCCATTGAACTTTTCAAGCTTTTCCAGCACCACGGAGCGGGCCGGCATGTTCACGCCCAGCGCGAGGGTTTCGGTGGCGAAAACTGCACGCACCAGACCAGCGATAAACAAGTCCTCAACAACTTCTTTGAACGTGGGGAGCATTCCTGCATGGTGGGCCGCAAACCCACGGACCAAACCGTCGCGCCACGCCCAGAACCCGAGGACTGATAAATCTCCTTCGGGAATGTCAGCGCGTGCGATATCAACCCGGCGAGCAATTTCCACCTGCTCGGCCTCCGTGGTCAACCACAGTCCTGATTCAACGCATTGCTTCACCGCGGCATCACAACCGGCGCGCGAGAAGATGAAGGTGATTGCGGGCAAAAGGTCTGCTCGGTCCAGTGCGGCAATGACCTGGGCTCTGTTGGCTCGCCGGGTCACTCGCGAGCCATTGTCCGCGCCCCGGCCCCTCTGCGTCTTGTCTCGCCGGCTGCCCCGATGGCCGTGGCCCCGGTGCTGGAGTTGGCTTGTCTCGCTGCGCGCCAGACGCTGGAGCTCCGGATTGACAGCAAAGTCATCCTTGCGTCGATCCGCCAGTTCATCAAAACTGACATCTGCCGCGAATAAATCAATAATGTCCCGCCCTACCATCACATGTTGCCAGAGGGGCACCGGCCGATGCTCTGACACTATGACGTCGGTATGCCCGCGAACCGTGTCCAGCCAGGCACCAAATTCCTCAGCGTTGGATACGGTGGCGCTCAGGGACACCACTTGAACCTCGCTGGGCAAATGGATAATGACCTCTTCCCACACTGCGCCGCGGAATCGGTCAGCCAAATAATGAACCTCATCCATGACCACGTAGCCAAGATCATCCAAGGATTCGGAGGAGGCGTAGAGCATGTTGCGCAGCACTTCAGTGGTCATAACTACCACTGAAGCCTCAGAGTTGATGTTGGTATCCCCCGTCAGCAATCCAACGTTGTCCCTACCGTAGCGCAGGGCCAATTCCGCATACTTCTGATTGCTCAGGGCCTTGATGGGAGTCGTGTAGAACGCTTTCAACCCGCGTTCCAGAGCCAGGTACACGGCAAACTCGCCCACGATGGTTTTGCCAGCTCCCGTAGGCGCGGCCACCAGTACGCCACGCCCGGATTCAAGTGACTGACAGGCTTCCACCTGAAACGGGTCCAGCTGGAAGTCCAGGGTGGATTCGAAAACACCCAGAGCTGTGCGGGAATGTGCTGCTCGATCCTTCGCAGCCTGATACCGAAGTGAAGGTGAAATTACGCTTTCGCCAGACATGCTTCTAGCCTACGGTAGCTAGAGGTGTTCCAAATCCGCCGCGCTGGTGCCCAGATCCGCAGTCGCCTCGGATTCTTGGACATTCTTCGCGGTGCGAACATCGCGCCGCTTGTCCAACAGCACGCACAGCCCCATGGCTCCGAAGTACAGAACCAATAGCGGTGCGCCCAGGAAGAACATTGAATATACATCGCTGCCCGGTGCTGCCATGGCTGCCACCACGGTAATCCCCAACACTGTCATCCGCCAGGCCTTGAAGTACGTCCGGCCACGGACTATGCCGGCCATGTTGACCGCCACCATCACCACGGGCACCAGGAACGCAAAACCCATGAACAACAGCAGCTGCATCACGAAGGTGAGGTAATCAGTGGCATGGATGATGTTTGATCCACCCTGCGGGGTGAAGGAGGTGAGCGCGTGCACAATGTTCGGCATGATCAACCAACCGCACCATACGCCCAGTAAGAACAGCGGGATCGCTGAAAACATGTAGCCCAGCGTGTAACGACGTTCCTTGCTGGTCAGGCCGGGAGTAACAAATGCCCAGAGCTGATAGATCCAGACCGGTGAGGAGATGATTGCGCCCAGAAAAAACGCAGCCTGAAGTTGCAGGTCGAAGGACGTGGAAATTCCGTCAAAGTTAATGGATGCGGTAATGCCACGCTCTTTGGCAATCGCCGTGATCGGCGACGCCATCGCCGCAAACAATGGCTGATAAAGGATCCAGCCTGCCACGGACGCAATCAGCAGCCCAATGGCGGACTTAATCAATCTATTGCGCAACTCTATAAGGTGATCCTTGAGCGACATTCGCCCTTCAGGATTGGCCTTGCGCCCTGTACTCCGAGCCACGGTTCCGGGTGCCTGAGTTCCTTAGACCTGGGGGGTGGACGGCGGGGTGCCACCGTCGCGGGGCTCACCCGTGCGCGGCGGATCGTTGACGATCTTGCCTTCCATGGGCGAATCGGCCGCGGAACCATTGGTGCCGGAGCCTGACTGCGGCTTACCGTCGTTCTTCATTTCCTTGACCTCGGACTTGATGATGCGCATTGACTGGCCCAGGCTACGCGCCATGCCAGGGAGTCTTGGAGCTGCGAACAGCAAAATCACTACGACGATCAGTACGATCAGCACGGCGGGATTTTCAAAAAGTTTGCCCACGGTAAGTCCTTTCTAGTGAATACATCCTACATCTAGGGCAGGGTACTCAGTTCTACATCAGAGAGTTTTTGAAGTTGCCTACGTTGAGTCCGCAGAGCAACCCGACGTGCACGCCGGACGGACTTCCGCTTGGCCTTGGCACCGAAGTAATCATCCTTCATTTGCTCCGGTGAGGCAAAGATAGCCACGCCAGCAATTTTGGGCTCGGATACGGTGGCCGAGGTTGTGGATTCATCCACCGTTGCGCCCGTATCGGAGTAGTCTCTCCGCGCATCCAGGGCCGCGGAGGCATGAGCCAGTTCTTGCCGAGTGGCGGCAAACCGACGCCACAACCACAGTCCGAGCGCCCCAACATAGAGCAGCGACACGGCTACCAGTGCTACCCAAATAACAATCCACGACCACCAAGGCATAACTTCAGTCTAGGTGCTCTCGCTGGGTTGTTTGGCATAGGGGGCCAGTGCTGCCGTCATCCACGCCGCCGTCGTTGGACGCAATGCCGCCGGTTCGCAAACCACTGCCTTCCCACCCAGCTGGGCCATCAATTTAGGTACGGTTTCCTCGTGGGCAAAGTTGATCTTGACCGCTAATGCCCCGTCTGTCTGCACACTTCGTTCGTGCGCTGCATAGGCGTCAGCCACCCAGGCGGCCTCTGGCCTCAGTACCAGCGTCACTTCGACGTCGTTCCTGCTGACCATGAAAATTCCAGCCTCGTCCGGCTCCGGGATCGGCGCCGAAGCATGTCCCGGTACGGATCTAACGACGCGGATATTGTCCAATCGGAAATTTCTTTGGCTCTGCGCCTTGCAGCACCATGCTTGTAAATACCAGCTTGAATCGATACTGAACAAGCGTTGGGGTTCCACCACACGGGTGGACAATTCGTCGCGGCTGGTCACTAGGTAGTCCAGTTCCACTAACAACTGCCGTTCAGCCGCATCCTGCAGCAAGCGCAGGCGTTCAAATGATGCGTTGTCGCTAATCCGAGCTTCCACCACATCTGCCACCCACGCTTCCGTTCCGGCCACAGTGGTGAGTTCAGCAATGAGACGTTCCACCGTACCGGCGGGCGCCGCGCCCGGCAGGACTTGCAGGGATTCCAACCCCACCAGCAGAGCAGCAGCCTCGGACTGCGTCAATCGCAGTGGCGCTTGAAGCACCTCAGCATCCCGAATCCAGACGGGCCCATCTTCCCACTGCACATCGATCAAGTCCCCATGCAGATAGCCGGGCAGACCACACACGCTCAGCAGGGACAAATCTCTACTCAACTGTTGGTGACTAACGGCGAATTCCTGGGCCACGTCGTCGAACGCTATGCCGGAGTTACGCACCAGATAGGGAACTAGATCCAGCAGCCGTCGCAATCGATCAACCGCCGTCTCCTTGACAGGTTTGGGCGGTGCAGCCAGACCAAACAGTACCTGAGGTACCGGGGCCTGCGCGGCATGAAGAGCATTGGTCAAACGCTGGCGGACGCTTGCCACCAAAGTTGCTGGCGCTTCGACCACGACCAAGGCGCCCAGCCCGGCCAACGCGGAGGCAAATTGCTCGGGCTCACGGTACGGCACGCGCAGTTGCGTCCAGCCCGCAGCAACAGTGGAGGCCTGTTGGTGGTTCGATTGAGCCCGGAGCAGCTGGGCCTTGCCTGCTGGTACACGCACCACGGCCTCGTATTCTTCGCCGCTCCCCAACCTGTCCAGCGCCTGGCCAATGTTGTAATCCTCCGGAGGTGAGAATACCTGCGATCCACCGGCAACTGGCCCCACGATGCGTGAAAGTCTGAACAGCCGCGCTGCCTCCTTGGTTGTATCCAGCGCTTCGAGGTACCACTGACCGTACTTGTTGCCCAACCCCCAGGGCTGCACCGTACGGGAAACCAGCACGTCAGTAGCCGCATTTCGGTACTGGAAGGTGACCTCTCGGTGGTTCAGGAGCGCCTCCCACAAGGCATCGAATGCTGGCTCCATGGTGCGGATGATGGATTGTGCTGGGCCCACCTCGTGAGCTTTCATGGCGCCGGTGGCAGACTCGACCTTTCGAAGCGCGCTGGCCGCGGCTGTGCTCAACGAGGCATGTTCCCAGACTTTTGCAGCCAGCCCCAGGACCGTTGCACGGTCAGCATCCAGCTCAATGTCAGGCAAGCGGTATTCGGCCGGGTCAATGCGGTAGGTCCAGCTATATTTCTCCCCCGTGTTGGCATCTTCCACGCTTTGGATGGGGATACCGAGTTGTTTGAGCGTCACCTTGTCCCGCTCAAACATCCGCCCAAACGTTTCCTCCGTGGCAGAGGAGTCGTAACCAGCCACCCTAGTGCGAATGAACTCACGGCTACGGCCGCGCTTTGATCCAAGCAGAGCTATCACAAGATTTAGCAAGCGTTCAGTTGCGGGCGCAGTCACGTCTCTAGGCTACCCAATGGAGCAACAAAAAAAGTGCCGCCCCCCTGCCCGGACGCAACGCGTCGAGGATGGGGACGGCACTTCGGCTCCGGCCGAGCCCGGCCAAAAAACAGCTAGTTGCGCACAGCCATGAGGTCCACCACAAAAATCAGCGCCTCATTCGGTCCAATTGCCCCGCCCGCGCCGCGCTCACCGTAGGCAAGGTTGGAAGGAATTTCCAGACGACGTCGGCCGCCCACCTTCATGCCCAGCAGGCCCTGATCCCAACCCTGGATAACTTGTCCCACACCGACTTTGAAGTCCAGTGGGGCACCGCGCCCATAGGAAGCATCGAATTCTTCGCCAGTGGAGAAGGCGACGCCCACGTAATGGGCAGACACAGTGGAACCAGGGGTAGCCTCGGCACCCGTACCCACCACCAGATCCTCAATCAC
>JABBNV010000104.1:0-7866 GCA_019352125.1 Acidobacteriota bacterium
GATGGTGGGGGCACCCCACTTCTTCTCCAGCACGACGTTGCGGCCGCGCGGGCCGAGCGTTACCTTCACAGCGTCGGCGAGGGTGTTGAGCCCACGCTCAAGGCCGCGACGTGCCTCTTCATCAAATGCAATGATCTTGGCCATGTAGGCTTCAGTCCTTTCGGGACAGTCATCTGGCTTTCAGTAACGTAGCTGCGGTGCCCGCGACGGACGGCCCGGTGTAGCGGCGATCTCTTTACGCCGCACCCTCTGACCTCACCACAGTGGTTTCTGTTCACTCATTCCGGACCAAAATTTAGCAGTCTGGCCCAGCGAGTGCTAAGTCAATAATTAGCACTCGGAGGGTGAGAGTGCAAGCGCAAGACCCCCAATGTTCGACGACGGCGCAACTCACCGCTGTCAGTCGGCTGGGACTAGAGCAAAGAATATGACCAAACCTCTTCCTAGCGCCCTCATTTGGGCCTACCGTGAGTCCCATCAGTGGTTTAGCACAATCCTAGGAATGGCCATGAGCGAGAACCCAGCTGGCGCAGCCCCCGATGCCAGGGAACCGCAGGGGTACCAGCAGCCGTACGGTCAACACCCATATGCCCAGCAATACGGCCCCGCACAGAAGTCAAAGCTGGCTGCAGGGTTGTTGGGAATCTTCTTGGGGTACTTGGGTATCCACAACTTCTATCTGGGCAATATCCAACGCGCATGTATCCAACTGGGGCTCAGCGTAGTGGTGGGCTGGTTCTTTGGGTTGGGCGTGCTGGCCGCGGGTATCTGGGGCCTGGTGGAAGGCATCATGATCCTCACCGGCTCACCCAACTACCGCACGGACGCCAAAGGGATACCGCTTAAGGAGTAGTCCCACTGCCCTCACGGCTTAGCGGAAGGACGTGTCAGTACCGTTGAGGCCCGGTTTGTTGTCCGCACCGAACTTCATGATGGAGTAGTTGGCGCCTGTGACGTCCCCGTTGGCGTCAAAATCAACAGGCCCGCTCTGGCCCTGGTAATCGATATTCTTCTTTTCCTTCAGCAAGCCCACGCATTCGGGAAAGGTATGGCAGGCCGTCCCCTTCTCCTGTCCTTGAACCTTGCCGCCGCTCACCGTGATGAGTTTGGACGCGATGGATGCGCCGCCGTCGTCGTCCGCTGCTGCGGCTGCCAACGCTGCAAGATTTGTTGCATCGTAGCTTTCCGCCGCGTACGTCAGATCCTTCAGCGAGGCGTCAACGCCGAGTATTTGTGCCTGAAATTCGGAGCTGGGGTATAGCCCAGGGATCACGCCAAGAGAATCCTTCAGCGCCTCACTTGGCACAGCAGTTCCGTAGTTTGCGGTGGCCCCGTCTGCTAGCACTATCTTGGAGCCCGGAATGCCAGCGTTGGCCAGCTCAGCGATAATGCCCTGTGCTGCGGACCTGGCAACCACCACCACGGCATCCGGACTCGTGCTCTTGACCTTGCCTACCGCGTCAGCCGCCTTGCCGCTGGCCACGGTTTCGTGCGAAACAACTGTGGCACCCGCATTGCCCAGAGCTGTCACAACCGCTCCACCCAATTCAGACCCGTAGGAGCTATCCTCGCTGAGGACTGCCACCTTGGTGCCAGCTTTTTTGGCCAAGGTTGCAAGTACCGAAGACTCCATAGTGTCCGCAGGCTGAGTACGGAAGTAATAGCCGCCACTGTTGTAGGTGCTGAGCCCCGCCGCCATATTGGCTGGGGAAATAAGGGGAATCGTTGACTTGCTCAGTACATCAATTGCTGCCTGCGCGTTGGCTGAATCCGTGGGGCCAATGACTGCGTCAGCATGGCTGTTCACCAGCGCACGCGCTTGCGCGGCGGCATCCCCGGATGATCCCCCCTGTACCAATTCAACCTGTTTGCCCTTGAGCCCACCCACGGCATTGATTTGATTCAGCGCCAGCTTGATCCCTGCCGTCTCCGATGCATTGAGGAACGCTGTTGGCCCGGAATTGTCCAGCAGCGCACCAACCCGGAGCACACCATCGCCACTAGGATCCACCGTGGCCGTGCGAGCGTTGGTTCCACCCACAGAGCAGGCAGAAGTGCCAAGCAGCATGGCGCCAACACTTATCACCGTGACGGCTTTGGCAAACTTCACTCAGTGTTCCCTTCGGTTACGTGATGGCACAGGTACTAGCTGGCGCCTGGCCCCAACACCACGGCTAGCGGAACACCCAACTGGTTTACCAGCACGGGCTGGCCGAATCCTAGCGCTTGCGCCAGCGCTTCAGCGTTGACTTTTTGATCCTCGGTTGCATAGAACACCACAGACTTGGGTTGCGTAGCGCCACCCCAATTGGCTGTTTGCGAGACCTGCCAACCATCTGCGGTCAACTTCGCCGCATACTTATTGGCCAGGCCAGCGATGCCCGTGTTGTTGTACACACCCACTGGGGAGGTCTTGTCCACAGCGGCAGCCGACGGGCTGGCGGCCGTAGCACTTGGTGCAGCGCTTGTAGCAGGCGCGGAGGACGTAGCCGGGGCGGGACTGGAAGCTCCCGTAGCTGACGTAGCGGAGCTGGCCGATGAGGCTGAGGTACTGGAAGTTGAGGACACTCCGGCAGCAACCTGCGTGGGGGTGTGCTCCAGCAACCGGGGAAGGAACAAGAAGGCCAGTACGCCCACCACCAGAGCCAGCACGCCAAAGGTAATGAGGGGGACCAGCGAATGAGTAGGCGGCTCAATGGTGGAGCGATGCACGCCTTGGCGTGAGGCATTTTCGGGGACCTTGTCGAATTCGTCCCGCGGGTAATTACTCATATGGCGTTGGAGTCCTTGTGATTCTGCGGGCCACGGGCAATCCATGGAGCCCGTCAGTTACCGAGCCGCCGGGCCGTCCTAGCCTGTTGACGTGTTGTACGTAGTCTACGCAACCTCTTGACCAACATCGGGTCATGAGCCAGTGCCGCTTCAGTGTCAATCAAGGCATTGAGGATTTGGTAATAGTGGGTGGAGCTCAGGTCAAACAGCTCGCGGATGGCCTGTTCCTTGGCACCGGAGTACTTCCACCACTGCCGCTCAAGGTCCAGAATCTGCGCATCCCGCTCGGAGAGGGCTTCGGCAGGTACCCGTACATCGCTGTCATGGGCTACTTCTGACATGTCACTCTCCCTCCGCCAACCGATTGCCTTTGAACTCCCATCATAACTTTGAATTACACCCATGTCATTTGCCCACACGGCACAATGGGACGGTGGAAGAATTGAGTGCACTCCGAATGCTCGCTACGGATCCGCTGGCACTGGTTGCGCCGGATTGGGCAGCAGCTCTAGCCTCCGTTGAGCCAGCTCTGCGCGCGCTGGGTAGCTGGTTGCAAGAAGAGCACGACGCCGGACGCGGCTTCCTGCCTCGCCCCAGCCACGTGCTGCGAGCGTTCGCCCTCCCGCTGTCCGAGCAGCGGGTGTTGATAGTAGGGCAGGATCCCTACCCCACGCCTGGCCATGCTGTGGGATTATCCTTTTCTACCGATCCCGCCGTGCGGCCTCTCCCCCGCAGCCTGCGAAATATCTATGCAGAGCTTGAATCGGATCTTGGCATCTCACCCGCTCCGCACGGTGATCTCACTCCGTGGGCCCACCAGGGAGTGCTGCTGCTCAACAGAGTGCTCACCGTAGCGCCGGGGCAGGCTGGAAGCCACGCAAAGAAAGGCTGGGAAGCCATCACGGAGGTGGCCATCAAGGCGTTGGCCGCCAGGCCACAACCATTGGTAGCTATTTTGTGGGGCAACCAAGCGCAAACTCTGGAACCCCTGTTGGCTGGCCACGATGTGATCACCTCAGCGCATCCCAGCCCACTGTCAGCCCGGCGTGGCTTCTTTGGATCCAAACCCTTTAGCCGCACCAATGAGCTCCTACTAAGCCGCGGCGGCCAGCCCATTAACTGGCAACTGACCCAGGGGTGGGAACAGCCCAGCCTGGACGTTGTAACCCCACTAGGTTGAGCTGCGGCTAGGCTGGAGTTGCCGCCTGTACGCTGTGGCCCCACCGCAAGGAGAAACAACCCCATGAGCATTGCACCCGCCGTAAAAGTTCGCCCGCAGGCTCACCTCACGGTGTTGCGCACCAGCACCATTGCCGCCAACATGGTGCGCGTTGTTGCCGGCGGCGACGGTTTTGCATCGTTCATGCCCAATGACTTCACGGACATGTACGTCAAACTACATTTCCTGATGCCCGGTGTTGACTACCCGGAGCCTGTGGACGTTTTTGCTGTGCGAGACATTCTGCCGCGGGAGCACTGGCCCGTGACCCGAACCTACACCGTCCGTTGGGTGGATGTTGCGGCGAAGCAACTGGCCATTGATTTCGTCATCCATGGCGATGAGGGCTTGGCTGGCCCGTGGGCCGCTACGGCTCAACCAGGAGACCGGATCATTGTCAGTGGCCCCGGCGGAGCCTACAGTCCGGATCCAACTGCGGACTGGCACCTGTTTGCTGGCGACGAATCTTCGCTGCCGGCCATCAGCGCAGCTATCGAAGCCTTGCCGGAAGCTGCCCGCGGTCTGGCATTTCTGGAAGTTGAGTCGGCCAGTGGCGAGCTGACAATCGACGGTCCGGACGGCGTAGTAGTGCATTGGTTGCACCGGGACGCACGGCCGCACAACAGCGTTCAGGAGAATCCGACGTCGATCCTGGCAGACGCTGTAGCCGCTGCGGCGTGGCCAGAGGGCCGGGTGCACGTGTTTGCACACGGCGAGCGCGAATCTATCAAGGCCCTGCGGGACGTGTTCTTCCTGCAACACAAGTTGGAGCGGAGCCAGGTTTCACTTTCCGGTTACTGGGCGCGCGGCCGCAATGAGGACCACTTTCAGGCAGAGAAGAAGGAACCGATTGGCAAGATTCTGCCGTAGTCCTCTTTGGCCCTAGCGGCGGCGGTTGCGGCGCTTGTCCATAGTGGTGAGCCCCTTGGTAAACGGGCGCCCCATGTTGTCCCCCAGCACGGTCCCCGCGGCCACCGCCATAATCACGACGAACGCATTGAATAGGCCCACCACGCCGTTCATGGTGTCGTCCGGGGTGATAGTTATGACAAACATGGCCCGAAAAATGGACAGCCCGGTGAGCAAGAACAGAATGGCAGGGACTGCCACCACTAGCTGGGGAGCACCCATCCGCAGCGCCACAATTCTGGCCAACATCCCGGCCACCACTGCGGCCAGCGCAGGCGCCAGCCTATCCCCGAGGCCCAACGCCGTCGCCGCAAGCACCACGGCGTAACTCACCGTCCCGATGACGCCGGTAACCAACAGCAAACGCGCCTGAGTTTGCTCCGCGACACCAATGGCCAGTGTGCCGACAAAAACCATGGGGATCAGCGCCAAGAGCGGCAACTTGCCGGAAACCGCCTGGGTCACATCCAGGTTGCCTGCGCCAAGAAACGCACTCAGGGCCAATGAAACGGCAATGCCGGAAACGATGGCAGCAAACGTGAACGTGGCTGAAAGGAAGCGCCCCGCAGCTGTGACGGGGAACCCGTTGATCGCATCCTGCACAGCGGAGACAAGCCGCCCGGAGGGTAGCAGTAGCAAAATACCCCCGGTCACCACTACTGCGGGAGTCAGCGGCACCTGGAGCAAGGCCAGCACCAGGGCTATGGCCGTCACAACAAAGGAGCTGGCAGCCGTGATGAAAAAGTCCGGTACGCGCCAACGGCCCAGCACTCTGGAGATATAACTGACCAGAAAGTTGGTAGCGACTGCCACCGCGGCCCCCCACAAGCCGCCACCAATCACGGCCACCACAATGCCGGCAAAAAGGGCAGTACTCACCGTGACCGTCCATCGAGGGAACGGCTTGGGACGGTGCACAATAGTCTCGAGCCGCTTGTTGCACTCGTCACGGCCCACGCCGCCGGCCACAATGTCCGACACTAATTCATGGATCAGGGCCAGCCCCGCATAGTTGTTGGTCCAAGAACGAACCACGCGCACCAATGTAATCGGGGTGGTGTCCTTGGGCGCATAGTTGAGCACCACGGACTGGTTGGTGATGTCCACGTCAATGTGTCGCAATCCCAACGCTGCAGTCACAGCAATGATACTGGTCTCCACTTCCAGAGCCCCGGCGCCGTAGCGGAACATGGTTTCCGCGAGGTGCAGGGCAAAGTCGATGGTTTTTCTGGCGGAGGCATCAACACCTGCCACCTGGATCATCGGGTTGGCATACGGGCTGCCGGCTAGCCTATCCACAATACTCAACGGTGCCGTGGGCGGCGCCTCACCCTGGACTAGCCTGCGGAGCACGCGGCGAGCCGCATAGTTGGCGTTAGCGGGCCTCGGCGCCAGGGGAACGGTGGGCACACCGCTGGATATTGGCTTGGCAGAACGCTTGGGCACAGCCGAACGCACCGTGCCTACCGCGGGCGGTTGGATCGGCATCATTTGGGCGGGCATTGCCTCCACCGGGGTGCGCGGAGCAGACGAAAGCGGAACCTCCGCGTCGTCGCCGCGCTGGTTAGGGTTCTCAGGCATCCAGAACTCCTTACGGACTTAGTAGAACTGACCACCGGTACGGCGTGTGTACAACTGCCGGAACACGCGTTCGCCGGCAACATTCCACGCTTTGTACTTCAGCGGGTTCAACACCAAGTCATAGCAGCCAACAAAGTCCGTGATGGTCTTGGTGAAGCTGGTCTTGAACATCCCCAGGCCGTGGAGCGGGTGGGTGGGGTCTTTGAGCCTGTCCGCAGGCGGCGTTCCGCAAAAATCGTACTCGGTGATGCCCTGCGTCTTGAGTGTATTGATGGCCACCCACTGAACCAGGTGCGAGTCACCGTATTGGTTGCGCTTGATCAGCGAACCGCCATCCTTGTAGGTCCCCTTGCGGCCGTAGCAAATCACGTACGCGCCCACAGAGGGCTTGCCATCCTCATACACAAAGTAGAGCTGCCCCTGCCCGCGCTTGGCGAACTCCGTCCAGAACTGGCGGTAGTAGTCAAAGCTGCGCAAGGTAGCCGTGCCCTTGGCCGCAATAGTGCCACTCATCAGCTCATACATGGCGCGCATATTGGCCTCCGTGAGCTCCACCGGCACTACGGTGGTCCCCTCCCGTTCAGCCCGCCGAATAGCATTGCGACCCCGCGAGTGAAGGTTCCGCAGCAGTTGATTCGAATCTGGGGAAACATCCAGAATGGCTGTGTGGTCATTGGGCTGCAGGGGGTAGGTGCGGATCAGACCGCTACCCGCCAGCGTCTGGTGAGCAGCGGGCGTATCAATAACATCGGGCTCAATCTTGACCGCAAAAACACCCAGCCGTGCGGCCTTCAAGAATCGGCGCAACGCCGCCATCATGCCAGGGATCTGCTCAACGTTGGCAACATCCGGGCCCTTGATCAGGTACCAAAGTCTGCCCTGGACGGGGAAGGACTTCTCCAGCACCAGGTTGTAGCTGGCAATGCCATCCCCTTCAAAAACCAAGTACCGCGGCTTCCAGCCATGCTGGCTTTTGGTGGCAGCAAAGGCGGCAGATTGCAGGAGGTTGCCACCATTGGGGTTGGCAATAACGTGGGCATCCCAATCAGCGATCTCGGCGCTGGAGGCGAACCGGGCAGTAAATTCTGGCAAGTGTTCCTCAATTGCTGGTCGAAGCAGCTGGCTGTCCAAGTCTATCGGTGCACCCCTAACACTTCCTCACGTGAGGCACATCACTTGAGGAGCGGCGTGACGTTTCCCGTTTTCTTTTTGGTAGTCCCTGAAAAGAGGATTATGGGGATTGTTAGCCGACCAATCTCGGCATGGTGTCTCGCCCCTGTCTATTCAATGGTCCGGGTGGGGTGTTGCCACCAAGGTTGGATGGCATCGGGGTGATTGCTGATGACATCGATCTTTTCCTGGGTCGGGACGTCGGTAAAACCGAT
>JABBNV010000104.1:7876-8628 GCA_019352125.1 Acidobacteriota bacterium
GCTCGTGTGGTGAAAGGAGGGTGACGATGGACTCAATGGAAGATGTCTTTTGACCAGTTTTTGTGAGGGTTAGTGCGGGGTGGTGTTTGTTCCTTCGGGTCCGTAGATGTCGGTGATGCTTCGCCAGGTGGGGATGGTGCCGGTGCCGGAGGGGAATCGCATCATTTTGGGTGCCCCGAATTCTTGGAGAGTGGAGAGGGTGTGTTCGCGTCCATATCCGCTGTGTTTGAGGCCGCCGAATGGGGTGCCGAGGATGGCGCGGTTGTAGTTGTTGATCAGGACCATGCCGACGTCCACTTGGCGGGCTACGCGGAATGCTCTTCGCTGGTCGAGAGAGTAGATCCCGCACATGAGACCGAATTCGGATTCGTTGACAATGTCGAGCGCTTCGCTTTCGGTCTCGAATGCGGTCACGGTCTGGACGGGGCCGAAGATTTCCTCGACGGCGATGCGCATGGTGCGGGTGACGTTGGTGAAGAGCGTCGGCGGGACCCAGAATCCGTTTTCCAGTCGCGGGTCGGTGGGGACTTTTGCTTGGGCGGCGATGACGGCGCCTTCGTCTTGACCGATTCGGATGTAATCAAGGACGCGTTCTTGTTGCATTTTGGTGACCGAGGGGCCGACGGCGGTGTTGGGGTCGGTGCCGTCGCCAACCTTTAGTGCGCGGACGCCGGCGCTGAGGCGTCGGACGAATTCGTCGTGGATGCTTCGGTGTACGAGGATGCGGGAGGCGGCGGTGCAGGCTTCGCCTT
>JABBNV010000105.1 GCA_019352125.1 Acidobacteriota bacterium
GGTGAATCGCTACGGGTCGTTGGCTCTTTGCGTGACGTGGCCGCACCCCTACGGATGCGGCGCGAATTCTGGCGGGAATAGCTGCCCGGGCACTCACATAGTCTCCATGACTATTTCGGGTACGGGCTACCCGCGAAATTCAGCGGGCACGCGGGAGACCACCAATGCGGACGTAACGCAGGATGTTGCCCAGCAACGGGGTGATGGCGGGCTCGCACTATTCTGGGCCTGCGCGATAAGGGGGCTGGTAGTCGCGGAGCCGTTTGGGCAATGGGTCATTGAGGACGTTTTTGCCGCTGACCGGCCAGCGTGGGAGCGCGCTGGTGCCACGATTGTGCAGAACGTTGAACCGTACGAGGTAGCCACGTTGCGGATGCTCAACGCTACCCACTGTCTGCTGGCATATCTGGGGGCCTTGCTCGGCTACGCCACCATCGCGGATGCGGTGGCTGATCCGGAGTTGCTGGGCATTGCCCGTGCACTGCAACAGTAGGACGTTGTGCCTACCCTGCAGGCTCCGCCAGTCTGGACCTGGCTGAGTATGGTGAATCAATACTCACTCGCTTTGCCAACCCCGCGTTGGGCCACACCATCATTCAGGTGGCTATGGGCGGCTCGCAGAAACTTCCCATTCGGGTGCTTGGCACGGTCAGTGATTGCCTGAATGCTGGCGCAGTGCCTGAACTTGCCGCATTGATGGTGACTGCCTGGACGGTCTTCACCTACCGTGGCCACGAGGCCCATGGAAGGGAACTGCCTCTGGATGATCCGCTGCCCGCCCCATCCAACAGCCGCAGCGGGCTGGGGCGGTCCGCCCCAGCCCGCTTTAGGCGTGGTTCTGCGGAGTCAGGCCGGTGCGGGCCATCGCATCTGCGTAGGCAGCGCGCATGTCTGAGAGCCACTCTTCTTGCTTGGTCTCTGATCCAGCAAAGGCGCGGCCAGAGAGTGAGCGGACCTTGTGCACCTTGAGTCCGCGGCGCCAGATCAGCGGGTTTTCCGTCTTCAACAGCTGCTGTGCCAAACGGTTGGCTTCGGTACCGTGGGCCACGATGACTGAGGCGCGGGGCACTAGGGTCAACATGCGCAGCAGGGGCTTCAAACCAGCGGTGATCTGCTCCGGCGTCAGTTTGCCGTTGGGCTCACCCTGGGTAAACCACGGATGCACGTTCCAGGGCATAAGGTACTCGGGACGCAACCCCACCTGCCACTGGACGCCTAGCAGCCGGGCAATCGCGTCGTCGTCGCCCGCGGTGACAAAGCCGGACGGGTGTGCCGAGCCAATGTTGGAATGCAACGAAATAATGCGGCATTCGTCCACATTGTGCATCGGGTCAATGTAGGGCACCTCAAGCGTCGGCTTGGCCGCACGCAGGGAGTCGCAGAATTCGTTAACAACGGCCACATGAGGTTCGTACCGACGGTCTAGATGATCTTGGTACGTTTCGTGGGCAATAGCTGTCATCTGGTGCTGCGTCTCCTCAGGGGGTGAAAGTTTATGTCCGATTTCGGACCAACCTTTCTATTCTACCCGGCTTGGGATTGCCTCGATGGCCGAGGCAATGGGGGTGGGTCCGTTATTGAACGGTATGACGGCGCCAATCGTCCGTGGAGCGGCCAGCACGGCCGCGATCACGGCGGCAACATCCGCCCGGCTGACGCTGGACGGTTTGACCTCCGGTCCCAGCTCAATCTGGCCCGTCGCGGGATCCAGTGTCAGCGAGCTGGGAGCCACGATGGTCCACTCCAAGTCGGTGTGTTTAAGGTATTCATCCGCTGCTGCCTTGGACTCTGCATAGGCATAGAAACTGTTGCTCGGATCAACGCCATGACCCGGTCCAGCGCCAAAGTAGGAGACCATCACGTACCTTTGCACCTTGGCTGCCGTTGCAGCATCCATGGTGCGGATGGCCGCGTCGCGGTCCACTGCGTAAGTTCTCTCGGCGGGGCCTCCGCCAGCTCCCGCTGAAAAGACGACGGCGTCGTGGCCGGAAAAGACGTCGGCCAATTCGTTGGTGCTCAGGTGTTCAACATCCGCCACACGGGGTGACGCCCCGTTGGCGGTCACCTCGCTACCATGATCTGGATTGCGAATCAGGGACGTGACACTGTGCCCAGAATCACTGAGGATCTGTGCCAGCTGAAGGGCGATCTTTCCGTGGCCGCCTACTATGACAATGCTGCTCATGGGTCTCCTTGGCTTGAGGGAGTGATACTTCTACCCTACGACTGATACGTCATGGTGAACCGCCGAGCCACCCACTCAGTAATAAAAGTGGACCGGGCCACCGTGCTGATGGTGGCATTTCGTCCCATCAGCATGCGTGGACCCAACGGTCTGCCCAACGTCATGTTCACCTCCGCCTGGCGGCGAGCGCTAGCGGCAGCTCCCTGCCGCCGACGTTCCCAGCTATGCATCTGCGTGTCAACGTCCTGACCGCGCAGCGCACCTGCCAGGAGCGGGACGAGAGTGGCTGCGTCGAGTAACCCCAAGGTCATACCTTGGCCGCCAATAGGGCTTATTTCATGTGCAGCGTCTCCAATGATGATCGCTCTTCCGCAGTACATACGCGCTGCAGTAGTGGCCTGAACCGAAAAGGGTGACAGCATTGTCGCCGTCGCCGGATCTACCGCACATCCTGTTCTGTCGGCGACTATTTCTGCAAGTAGTTGCGTGGTAGCTGTGGTCTGGAGTTGGTCAGTACGGGCAACCCAACGGCGCAGACCACCGGCGAGGGGAAATGACTCCACGACGCCGGCCGGCTCCAAATGCAGCACGGCCTGGGCGCCATAGTTGGTGCTGTCCGCAAAATCCCCCATGAGATAGGTGTCTGCGTATTTGCGATGCCGCGTGCGAACGCCCATCGATTCGCGCAAGACGGACTTGGCGCCGTCGGCAATAATGGCAAAGCGGGCCACGAATTCACCCCGCTGGCCCTGTGCGCTGGTCCTAACCCGAAAGCTCGAAGGGCCGGAAACCATTGACACGGCGGTAAGGGGAGCCTCGATGGCGCTCGCATCCAGTGCCAACACTCTGGCTCGTAATGCGGCTTCCGTGTGCTGCTGGCCTATAGCCAATACGAACGGGTAGGGGGCCGGCAACGAGGAGAAATCGAGGGAGGCAATGATATTGCCCTGGGACCTTGCCTTCCCGTGTCGAATCTTCACCCCCTGCTCCGTGAGGTCGGCCCCCACTGAGACCGCATCCAGCGCCGCCAACCCAGGCGGGTGAAGGCCGATTGCGCGAGAATGCGAGCCGGGTTCACTGCGCTGTTCCACCACACGAACGGTGAACCCTTGTTGCAGCAGCAGAGCCGCTGCAAACAGTCCGGACGGCCCAGCGCCCACCACTACTACGTCAAGCATGCCAGCGCAGCAGGTTGCGAAACGGTCCCTGTGCTTGAACCAGCCAGGGCTGCGGGACCGCCGCGGCTAATTCCGCCGGTGTGTAGCTGCGGCGGATGGAGGTGAGCCCATCCTGACGAATCAAGGAGCCGAATGCCAACGGCATGCTCAGCAGGGAGAAGAGGAAATAGGCTGCCGAGCCCCTAGCGATGTCACTGTGTACGGCAGCCACCGTGGCCAGAGCCTGCGAATCTGCAAGAAATCCAGCGAGAGTTGGCGCATCCAGATGATGCAGCACGTGGTTGGACACCACCACGTCAAATTTCTCGCCGCGCTGAACCAGCTCTGCGCTGGAAGAATTTTCATAACTCACGTTGGGCTGCCGCTTTCCCCTACGGCTCTGGCGCGCAGCGAAGCTCGTAGCGTAGGCAAAGGCGCGCGGGTCAGGGTCCACGGCGGTGATCCGCACACTCAGCCCATCCTTGGCTGCCCACCGGGCCATGCTGCGGGCCAGATCCCCGCCGCCGCAGCCCAGATCCACTATGGTCAACGAGCCTTGCTGTCGAGCAAGCCGAGCGAGCGGTGCGAGTTCGGTGCGATACGTGCGGTGCCAGCCGGAGACCAGGGCGTTAATCAGCGGGAATTGGGCATACGTCCGGGCCAACAGCTTGGGCGAACAGTCCGGACTATCCATAACTTCTACTGCGTCCACATCACGTTGGGCCAGGAACCGGCTCATGGCTGGTCGGCGGAGACCTTGGTGAACAGCCCTGTTTCCACCGTCAGCCCGGGGCCGAAAGCCATGGCTGCAACGCGTTCCCGTTTCTGCGCGGAGGGTGCATCCAGAATGTGTTTGAGCACAAACATCACTGTGGCACTGCTCATGTTGCCAAAGTCCCGCAGGGTGGCTCGGGCAGGAACCAGCTGCTCCTCGCGTAGTTGCAGTTTGGCTTCCACCTTGTCCAAAATGCTGCGCCCACCCGGGTGGATGGCCCAGTGCTCAATGGCCGCATAGGGCTGTTGGAAAAGCTCGGGTTCGTGGGCAAGAAGTGGGGATAGGGCCCCCACAATATGTTCATCGATGATATGTGGAACATAGGTTCCCAGGACCATTTCAAAACCTTCATCGCCAATGTTCCAGGCCATGGATTCTTCACCCACAGGTGTGAGCACGGTTTCAAAAAAGTCCAATTCCAGAACGGCGTTGCTCTGCGGAAAATCCCGAGCTGTGATTACTGCCGCTGCGGCGCCGTCCGCAAAGAGGGATGATCCCATGATGGTGTCCGGATTGTTGGACGTGCGTACATGCAGCGAGCAGAGCTCACATGACACCACTAGCACCACGGCTTGGGGATCCGCCTCGCAGAATGCCTTCGCGGCACGCATGGCTGGAAACGCGGCGTAGCAGCCCATGAAACCCAAGTGGTAGCGCTGCACCGCAGGGCTGAGTCCGAGTGCTCGCACCACCTTGTAATCCGGGCCGGGGTTAAAAAACCCAGTGCAGGACACGGTAATCACATGGGTGATGTCCTCAGGCGTGAGCCCGTCGCAGGCGGCGACAGCCTTTTGTGCGGATTCAATAAAGAGCTTGGTCGATTCAACGGCAAAGATGTCATTGCGCACCTTGGTGCTGGGGCTCAATAAGGTGCCGGTATTGCTGTCAAAGAACACTGGAAGTTCGGGGTGGGCATCAAGGCTGAGCTCGGTCAGGGCCGTATACCTGGTGTCAATGGCGGAAGAATCAAAGCAGGTGCTGACCAGCCGCTGGCCCAGTCGAGTTAGCCCCGGCTGGCTCGCGAAGACGTCCCTAGCCTGGGGCTGAATTAAGATAGTGGGAGGTAGTGCAGTTTCGAGACCGAGCAACTTAACCGTCATGGTCCATTATGTTGGGCCCGGGAGTGCTAAAACAATGGGTGTCCTCAATCGGGCGGCCGGGTACCGGTAAGCTCCTGTGCCACGGCCCACAATTGGGCTGCCACCTGATGATTGGACATCCGCCTGGACAGACGGGCGGCCTTGGTAGCACCCGTGAGGCCAAAAAGACCGTCCGGACCGTAGTAGCCACGTGGCTGTGCCAAGGGGTCCGCGGCAGCGTACAGGAGTGGCTCTGCACCTTGCTCTGCAGCCTGAGAAGGCAGCAGGGGAATCTTGTTAAAGATGGAATCCGCGGGCTTATCCTTGCCCAGGGAGGCGCCCGAAACCTGCAAATTTGTGCGGGTAAACCCCGGGTGCGCTGCATTGCTCATGAGCGTCCACGAGCGGAGGGCAGCAATTCCCGCCAAATGGCGGGACAGCAGCAAATCTGCCAGTTTTGATTGCCCGTAAGCTGCCCACGAGCGGTAGTGAGTGCGGCTCTGCAGATCAGCAAAATTGATCCGGCCAACGTTGGCCATGCTGCTGCTCATGGTTGCCACGCGTGCCGTGGGGGAGCGCAGGAGCGCTGGCAGCAATAAGTTGGTCAGTGCAAAAGGTCCCAAAAAGTTAGTGCCGAGCTGGAGTTCAAATCCGTCCACGGTTTCGTGCCGCGTGGGTGGCATCATGACGCCAGCGTTGTTGATCAGCGTGTCAATGCGTCGGTGGTCCGCTAACAGCGCGGCCGAAAATTCGCGCACCGAGGCGAGGTCCGCCAGATCAAGCTGGCGGACCTCCAATGACGCACTCGGTGCAGTTGCTCGGATCTCCATCGCAGCTGCTTCGCCCTTGGCAGGGGTGCGCACGGCCATAATGACGTGCGCACCGGCCGCGGCTAGCCGTTTGGCAGTCTCCGCGCCAATACCGCTATTGGCTCCGGTGACCACGATAGTTCGGCCATGCTGCAATGGGACCTGATACATGTGCCTAGGCTACGTTCATTTCGTTCGGGTGCGGGCCAACGCGGCCGGACTCAGAATCCAGGGCGTCAATGGCAGCCATGTCTGCATCGCTGAGTTCGAAGCCAAACACATCAAAGTTGGACTCAATACGTTCCGGAGTGACGGACTTGGGGATCACGATGTTCCCTAGCTGCAGGTGCCACCGCAAAATAACCTGAGCAGGCGTGCGGCCCAGGGATTCTGCAATCTTCACGACTGCCGCGTCTTCGAGGAGGTTGCCCTGAGCTAGCGGGGACCAGGCCTCTGTATGGATGCCGTGGGCCGTGTTGAACTCGCGGACTGTGCGCTGTGAGAAACGCGGGTGTAGTTCCACCTGGTTGACCGCCGGCACCGTGCCGCCCTGATCGATAATGCGCTGCAGGTGCTCCGGCTCAAAGTTGGAAACACCAATGGCCTTTGCTCGGCCGGATGCCTTGATTTCTTCGAAGGCGCGCCATGTGTCCAGGTACAGGTTCCGTTCTGGAGTGGACCAGTGAATGAGGTACAAATCAACGTAGTCAAGGTCCAACTTGGCCAGGCTCTCGTCAAACGCTGCGAGCGTCTTATCGTAGCCCTGCTCGGAATTCCACAACTTGGTAGTGATAAACAGCTCGGAGCGGTCCGTCCCGGTTTCTTTGAGGAACTCGGCAATGGCGCGGCCGGTGCCCTCCTCATTGCCGTAAATGGCGGCGGTGTCAATGCTGCGGTAACCAGCGCCCAGCGCGTGAGCAACTGCCTCTGCAGCCTGATCGTTGGGCACCTGCCAGACACCAAAGCCCAATTGCGGCATAGAAATTCCAGTGTTCAGGGTGACGGTGGGGGCCAATGAAGTCGTGCTCATAGAATGCTCCTTCGGGGTTGTGCTTACTCTTTGCGGCAACCCCGGGCGTGCAGGTCCTATTCCCTAGAGCCACTTGTTGCGCTTGAAAATCATGTAGATCGTGGCCCCAAGAACAATCATCAGTCCGACGGCCATTGGGTAACCCCAGGCCCAATGTAGTTCCGGCATATTGACGAAGTTCATCCCATACAGCGACGCCACAAAGGACGGCGCAAAGAAGATTGCCGCCCATGAAGAAATCTTCTTGACTTCTTCGTTCTGTAAAGCGCTGGCGGCGTTCTGCCGATTGGCCGTGAGCGTGCCATCAACCGTCAGCGCATTTTGGAGCAGTTGTCGGAAGGAATCCACGCGGGCGGTGACGTTTTGCACGTGGTCTGCCACGTCGCGCAGGTATCGCTGCGTTTCAATATCCACATGGTATTTCTCGGAGCCACTGGCCAGCTGCGCCATCATGGCTTCCAAAGGGTGCACAGCCCGCTGGAATTGGATGACTTCACGCGAGAGTTGATAAATGCGGCGAGACACGTTCGGATCGCCCGCGAAGAGTTGATCCTCGATTTCGTCGATGTCATTCTCAAGGCCGGCTACTACCGGGGCGTAGTCATCCACCACCTGGTCCAGGAGCGCATAGAGCACCGCTTCGGGTCCTTGGGCCAGCAGCTCTGGTTGGTTTTCCAGCCGGTGCCGCGTCCGTGCGACGCCGGGCGTCTCCGCGTGGCGGACAGTGATCACGAAGTCTTCGCCCGTAAAGATGTGCAATTCGCCGAATTCAACCACTTCTTCGGAGTCCAGGTACCTCGCGGGGCGCAGCACTGTGAAGAGGTTGTTGTCATAGCGCTCCATCTTGGGCCGCTGGTGCGCGCTAATGGCATCTTCAACAGCCAAGGGGTGTAGCCCAAACTCCTCCGCAACCGAGGCCATCTCGCCCGCCGTCGGCCTATAGAGGCCAATCCACGCCATCCCGCCGCGCTCGGCCAACGTCTCATAGGTTTGCTGCAGGCTGGTTGGATCCGCGCTGCGAATACCGCCTACGTAGACTGCGTTATCAATGATGGTCACTCACGCCATTATTCCCGGCAGATGTGGGAAGGGAAATCTATTGCTCCGTGTCCTCGATAGCTCCCAGCAATGGACGAACGCGATACGGAATATGTTCATGCAAAGCCAGCGAAGTTTCGGTGCGAATGACGCCCTTGATGCGCAGCACGGCTCGCAGGGCATTTTGCAGGTGATGTACGTCCGTGGCCGCCATGCGGCACCACACGTCGCCCCGACCGGAGATCTCATAGACCTCAAGCACCTGCGGCTGCCGTCGCAGAGCCGCGATGACGCCGTCCAACTCCCGGTGGTTGACTTCAATGGTGACAAAGGCGACGACGTCGTAATCAAGCGCCGCTAGATCTACCTCACGTCCACCTTGGCGAAGGGCGCCCAACCGGCTCAGCCTGCGCATCCGCGATTGCACAGTATTTCTGGCTGCCCCCAAACGTTCACTGAGTTCGCCTATTTGCGCTCGCGGGTCGGCCACCAACTCCAGCAGTAATTTCAGGTCGAGGGCATCTAGATTGCTCATATTCTGC
>JABBNV010000106.1 GCA_019352125.1 Acidobacteriota bacterium
TTCCGATCTATACTATGCGGGCAACATGGAGCCAATCCGTGCCGTCGAAGTCCTGCAGAAGTCCGGCCCGTTCCGTCAGCATGCGTGGGAGGTCCTGCGGGATGTCACGCCGGGACACCCGGTCAGCTACACGGAATATGCAACTCTATCCGGGAGCCCCAAGGCCATCCGCGCTGCCGCTGGTGCCTGCGCCTTCAACGCCGCCGCACTCTTTGTACCCTGCCATCGAGTGCTGCGGAATGATGGGTCCCTGGGCGGGTTCCGCTGGGGTCTCGCCATCAAAGAGAGCCTCCTGGCACGGGAAGCCACTAGCTCCTAACCGGCCGAGACTACAGTTGTTGTCGCTTCACAACAACTGTAGTCTCGATAGCAGCTCCTCTCAGCCCTTGTGGATAACTTCAAGGCAGACGCTGCCGCCCGGTGCACACTGAGTTATGCCCGCTGCACCAGCCCCGCTCCCGGAACCCCTCAAGCACCGATCCTTTTCGATTCGTGGAGAGCAGCAGTACGGTGTGGGATCACAAAGAACACGGCGCCAGGACATTGCCGTCGTATCTCGGGGCCTCCGAATGCCGCTAGGCCTCCCCATATCAGGTGCGGCTGCACTTGCTGCCTACACGGAGCTGGACGAATCCTCGGTGATCTCTCACATTTCGGCTGCCGTACTCTGGGGAATCCCCTTGCCGACCCGGCTCCGTGAAGATTGGCGAATTCACGTGGCTAGGCCGCCGGGATTCGGAATGCCGAGGCGTGCCAATGTTGTTGGGCACACGCTGGACCTTTCAGACCAGGAGATTTTCACGTTCGACGGCGTCCGCGTCACCAGCCCGGCCCGGACGTGGCTGGACTTGGCTTCAATTCTGACGGCACCGGACTTGGTTGCAGCCGGAGATTACTTAGTCTGCGGTCATGATCAGGAATTTCCGAGACCACAACGTGCCATCACTTCACTCTCCGATTTGGACGATCAGGTCCGCCGACATGCTGGTGGCCGTGGAGTCAGGCGGGCTAGAGAAGCCTTCGGGTTGACTCGTGTTGGCTCGGACTCGGTTCCCGAAACAATGATGCGGCTGGCACTGGTGAACAACGGTTTGCCAGAGCCACAGCTCAATTGGGTTTTGGCAGACTCCATGGGACAGCCCGTCTTGTGGCCAGATGCAGCCTACGTGCGCTGGAAGATTTCCATTCAGTACGACGGGCTCCATCATGGGGAGCCCGGACAGCATCAACGCGACATTCGTCGAGCAGACGTGACAGCGCAGTTGGGGTGGTCAGAGGTTCGTGTGAGCAGTGCAGACCTTGCGAACGGCGGCCGCCTACTGGTCAAGAAGGTCCGTGCTGCGCTGTGCGCCAGCGGTTGGACCCCCGAGACTGCAGTTGTTGTCGCATCAACAACCCGGAAGCGACAACAACTGTAGTCTCAACGCTACTTGGTGGTGGTTGCCGTTCCTGAGGGCCAAGGCAAGAGCGTTGGCAACGCGACGCCGTCAGCAGCCGCCTCAGCGCGTAGGCTGCCCAGGCTTGGTTCGCGGCCCGCCAGCCATGCTGCAATATCCGTCAACATCCCGTTAATTGACACCGTGTTGGCCCCGGCTCCCAGGGTGATAGCAGGGAGGCCGAGCGGCTGGAGCTTCAACCGGGTGTCCTCGGGAACTCGTGCGCTCAGGAAGTCAAAAAGGTGCTCGCAGAACTCGCGGCTCCAGGTTTCAGGACCGCGCCCCACCTCCAAGTCCGACAAATGAATAACCAGCTCCCGCCAAAGGGCCAAGCCACCGTCCTTGACCACACCATCACGGAAAGAAATCGGCGTGGCCCAACCCGCGTCGTCGAGCGTTGAAAATTCGTTGAGAGCACGGTCCAAGGCGGAGTTGAGTTCTTGCAGGTGCTGCTCCGGACTCTGACTGGCCGCCATCTCGATTGCCTGAGTTCGGCCAGCGTAGCCGCCGTCGTAGATCTCGATTTTTTCGCCGCGGCGTGCGTATTCCAACTGCCGAGCCATGGCGTTGCTGATCCCAGTGATGTGCGCCACCACGTGGCCGCGGGACCAGCCAGGGAGCACAGAATTCTCGCGCAACTGCGCATCAGTGAGGGATGAAACTTTGTTGCGAACGGTGCCCGCCGCATCCTTGAGGTTGGCCAGTAGCGCGGCGGAAGAAAGCTCAGTCATGGACACAGCCTAACGCGGCGTGGGAGAGAACGTATGGACGTGCTGCGCAGAGCGGTTGGCTGTGTTAGCAGCCAGCGCCGGCAGGGTTGACGATGCAGTCGTCCTCATAGTTCTTGACCACTGATCGCCACACGCTGACAGGAAGCGGCGCTGACGCGAAATGTCCTTGATTCGCGACGGGCAGTCTGGGCCCGCCATTGACGGAATATGTGCCCCGAAAATGTGTAGTTACCGTAGCTGCGAAGTCACCCGTGGCCCCGTATTGATGGCTGGTGTTAGTGGGCTCGCCCCAACGATCCTGAGTCAACGACCCACCTGCATAGGGCGACGGGCCGACGACGACACCATCACCGTAGGACCAGGTGTATTCCACCGGCGTAGCCGTGATGTGAACCTTTTGTCCAAACATTTCAACATCGAAGGATTGCTCCGCTGCTGTCGCGTAGAAATTCGTGTGCGCGCCCAACAGCGTGTTTGGACCCGGCTGGCTCACCACAGACGCAGCCACTATGGGAGACTCCTCGAACTTCTTCTGAATGTTCTCCGCAATCAGGTCCAGGGCATCCTTGGGCTTCTCATCGTAGATGCACGTCGGACCAGTAAAAAAAGTCCAGACTCTTGGGTTGGTACGCTTTGGCGACGTATACCAAAGAACGGGGTGTCCGTTTTTACCGGCGCTGCAAATCGGCTGACTCGCTAGGCAAGCCTGATCGTAGTTGTTTTGGTCTATGAGGCATTGGAATTTAAACATATAGTCATCGGGATCTTCCGGTATCCCTACCGGAAGAACCGTCCAATAGTTGGTTCCGGGAAGTGCTTGCCAACCCAGTGTCCCAATCCCAAAATCTCCCCAGTTGCTTGTAATAGGCGGGTCGTCTGCCGCCGTTGCAGGACCAGCGACCATCCCGAGCCCCAAAACCAAACACGCTACTGTAAACACGCGACCCCCCAGCCGCCAAAACATTTACTTGCCTGCCAGATGCTCTACGGTGAGAGCAAGCCACTTGCCCTCGATGAATTTTGCAACGATAATGTCGCTAATCGGAGGCGTTTTCGCCAGTGACTGAGCAACGGACTTGTCTGCTCTCACGTAGTCCAGTTGCCCCTGAGAAACGCTCGCTATGGCCTGAAACGTACCGTCCGGTGTTTCGACAAAGTTCGATTGAACTGAATTTACGGTCATTTGGCCGCCGATTGTCCATCTGCCCTCCTGATGCCAAGGCGTGATACCCGCCTTCACCTTGGAACACGTTGTACAGGAGGGATCCGTAACGGCCTCCATCGGAGACATATCGCCTGTTTCGAAGCCGTAGGAAAGTGTCGCGTACCAATAAGTGGCAAACGCCTCTAACCCGGCTTTGGAGAACTCATCGGCCAACGCGGGCTTCACCGGAACCGGAACATTCTCCGCGGGACCACTCGCACTAGCCGGTTTGTAAACCGGCATTGGAGTCGGCGTGGGAATGGGCGATGCGGAAGTACTAGGCGACGCGGAGCTCGACGTCGTTTGAGACGGAGCGGCCCCCGGACCCCCGCCACCGGAACAACCCACCAGAGCAAGAACTGCCGCCATTCCAACGGCCGTCACAGCCCGTCGCGACCGCTTTGAACGGCGTCCTACTAACGTTTCATCACATTGTGCAGAGTACGTGCCCATGAAACCCCCCACGGGTTGTCCGGCGTCAAATTGCTGCGAGTATCGTTAACCGTAACCCAAATCACACAAAGAGTCTCAAGTTATCCACAGGCAATTTTCCGCCGGCGACCAAATTCTTCCCCAAAACAGCAGTGTGGGCTGAGGCAGTTAGCCTCAGCCCACACTTGGCAATGATGGGTGCAACGAATCAGGCGAATGCCCGCACGTTCTCCAGCTGCGCAGTGAGCTCAGCCAACTGCGTCGCCACTGCTGACGGTGCGGTTCCACCCTGTGCTGAGCGGCTGTTCAGTGAGCCGAAGGTACTCAGTACAGACCGAACTTCGGGCGTCAGTTCCGGTGAAATGGCCGCGTACTCCTCATCAGTCAGATCCCAAAGTTCCACGCCGCGACCCTCAGCCTGTTTGACGGCAGCACCGGAAAGTTCATGCGCTTCCCGGAAAGGAACGCCTTGGCGAACCAGCCACTCGGCAATATCCGTGGCCAGGGCAAATCCCTGCGGTGCCAGTGAAGCCATCCGCTCGGTATTGAATTCCAACGTCGCAACCATGCCGGAAACGGCAGGCAGCAGCAGCTCCAAAGTGTCCGTCGCATCAAAAACCGGCTCTTTGTCCTCTTGCAAGTCACGGTTGTACGCCAGCGGAAGGCCCTTGAGCGTGGCCAATAGTCCGGTCAGGTCCCCGATCAGCCGGCCGGCCTTCCCACGAGCCAATTCTGCAACGTCCGGGTTCTTCTTTTGCGGCATGATCGAGGATCCAGTGGAGTACGAATCATGCAGTTTCACAAAGGAGAATTCCTTGGTGGCCCAGAGAATGACTTCCTCGCTAATCCGAGACAGATCCACGCCAATCATGGCCGCAACCCAGGCGTATTCAGCGAATACATCACGCGACGCAGTGCCATCGATGGAGTTCCAGGCCGCAGAATCAAAGCCAAGTTCACGGGCGACGGCGTTCGGGTCCAGTCCCAGTGAGGACCCGGCAAGCGCACCCGAACCATAAGGAGACACGGCGGCACGCTTGTCCCAATCGACCAGTCGTTGAACGTCGCGGAGCAATGCCCAAGCGTGAGCCAACAGGTGGTGAGAGAGCAAAACCGGCTGGGCATGCTGCAAGTGCGTCCGCCCCGGCATTGCAGCTTCGGGATGGGCAGCAGCCTGCGAAACGAGAGCATCAATGACGGAAAGAACCCCTGCAGCAACAACGCGAGCATGGTCACGGAGGTACATCCGGCCCAGGGTAGCTATCTGATCATTACGGGATCGCCCTGCGCGCAGCTTGCCACCCAGAGCTGGCCCGGCACGCTCAATCAAACCGCGCTCCAGCGAACCGTGCACGTCTTCGTCGGACTCAGCCGCGGTGTATGCACCCGATGCGACGTCAGCGTCCAGCTTGTCCAACGCGACCAACATGCCGGACAACTCGCCGTCGTCGAGCAAGCCTGCTGTGTAAAGCACGCGAGCGTGAGCCTTGGAACCAGCGATGTCATAGCGAGCGAGGCGCCAGTCGAAGTCCGTGGACTTGCTGAGCGCGGCCAGAGCGTCCGCCGGGCCGCCGGCAAACCGGCCGCCCCAGAGGGCGCCAGTGTTGGTGCCATGGGTCGCGGCCGGAGTCTCGACAGGCTGGGTCTCGACGGGCTCGACCACCGACGATTCAGGCTTGACTGCCGGTTTTTCGGACTCAGCCACTTTTACTTTCCGTTCACGCGCTGGTCACGAGTGGAGGCCACCTTGGATGACATGCCCCACAGCTCAATGAAGCCCTTGGCCTGTGACTGATCGAAGGTATCGCCAGTGTCATAGGTGGCCAGATCAAAGTCGTATAGGGAGGTATCCGAGCGGCGGCCGTTCACAATGGCCTGGCCACCGTGCAGCGTCATCCGAATGTCCCCTGTGACGTACTTCTGGGTGTCATCGATGAACGCGTCGAGGGAGCGCTTCAGCGGGGAGAACCACTGTCCGTCGTAGACAAGTTCGCTCCAACGCTGGCTAACGGTGGCCTTGAAACGTGCCTGCTCGCGCTCCACGGTGATGTCTTCCAGGTGCTTGTGGGCGGTGATCAGAGCCATGGCACCAGGTGCTTCGTAAATTTCGCGGCTCTTGATTCCCACCAGGCGGTCCTCGACGACGTCAATGCGGCCTACGCCCTGAGCGCCGGCGCGGCGGTTGAGTTCCTGGATGGCCTGCAAAACGGAGACCTTGACGCCGTCAATGGCCACGGGAACACCCTGGACGAAGCTGATGATGATTTCATCAGGCGCCGGCGGGAATTCCGGAGTGGCCGTGTAATCGTAGATGTCCTTGGTGGGAGCGTTCCAGATGTCCTCCAGGTAGCCCGTTTCTACGGCGCGACCCCAGACGTTCTGGTCAATGGAGTAGGGATTCTTCTTGGTGGTCTCAATGGGCAGGCCCTTTTCCTCGGCGAAGGCAATGGCCTTGTCCCGAGTCAATGCCAGGTCGCGGACCGGAGCAATGCATTTCAGGTCCGGGCCCAAGGTCTGGATGCCTACTTCGAAACGCACCTGATCGTTGCCCTTGCCCGTGCAGCCGTGAGCAACAGTGGTGGCACCGAATTCGCGGGCAGCCTTCACCAAGTGCTTGACGATGACGGGGCGCGAGATGGCAGAAACCAGCGGGTAGTGCCCCTGATACAGAGCGTTGGCCTTCAGCGTGGGGACACAGTATTCGTCTGCAAATTCGTCGCGAGCGTCGGCCACATAGGCCTCGACTGCACCGCACCCCAAGGCACGCTGGCGGACGGTTTCCAGTGATTCCCCACCTTGTCCAACATCCACAGCAACGGCAATGACCTCAGCCCCGGTTGCTTCGCCAATCCAGCCAATTGCTACGGATGTATCGAGCCCACCGGAGTAGGCCAAAACAATGCGGTCAGTCACAATACAACGCTCCTTGAAAAGTTGATGAAAACCCCTATGTATGACTATACATGTCTGAGGTTATTTATTCATTAGTTGGAATTTGCCTCGGCCATGCTCAGAAATCTAGCCGCCAGTGCCTCGCCACCCAGCGGATCTCTGGAGACCAACAGCACCGTGTCATCCCCCGCTATAGTGCCCAAGATTGACGGCATGACGGAGTGGTCAATGGCCAGGGCCAGGAAGTTGGCTGCCCCGGGCGGGGTGCGGAGCACAGCCAGGTTGGCTGATGCCTCCGCGGTCACCAAGAGTTCGCCGCAAAGCCGCTCTAACCGTGCGTCAAGAATCTCCTGCCCCACGCCGCTGCGCGGTGTGCGTCCGCCACCCTCACCGGGAACCGCGTACACCAGAGTTCCTTCACTCCCCCGGACGCGCACAGCACCCAGCTCCACCAAATCGCGCGAAAGCGTTGCCTGCGTTACCGCCACTCCATGCTCCACCAGCAGGGCCGCCAATTCAGCCTGAGAACGCACGGATTGGCCCGTCAGCACGGCCGTAATTCTAGCCTGGCGGGCCGTTTTAGTGGCGGGAGCCGCCGGCGCGCTGGCGGAGACGGCTTCGCTACCGCTGGCACTCACGGTTGATCCACCCCGGCGGCTGGGGAACCATTTTCCACGAGCCAGACCATCAATGCCTTTTGAGCGTGCAGCCGGTTTTCGGCCTCGTCCCAGACCACAGATTGCGGCCCGTCAATCACGTCCGCGGCAATTTCGTAGCCTCGGTATGCAGGCAGGCAATGAAGAACGACGGCGTCTTCCGCAGCAAGCGCCAACATGGCGCCGTCGAGCGCGTAATCCTTGAACAGCTCTAGCCGCTGCGCCTTCTCATCTTCCTGCCCCATGGAAACCCAAGTGTCAGTGGTCAGCACATCCGCGCCACGTGCGGCTGCTGCCGCGTCAGTGGTCACCAGCACCGAGCCCCCTGTCTGAGCTGCACGGGCCTCGGCCGTAGCTAGCACGGCAGCAGAGGGCAAATACCCCTCCGGTCCAGCCACACGCACGTGCATTCCAGCCGTCACGCCCGCCAGCAAATAGGAGTTGGCCATGTTGTTGGCGCCATCCCCCACATACGTCATGGTCAATCCAGCCAAGGTGCCCTTGTGCTCACGGATGGTCAGCAGGTCGGCCAACAGCTGGCACGGGTGGTATTCGTCAGAGAGCGCGTTGATGACAGGCACAGAAGAGTTGGCAGCCATCTCTTCCAAGCCGCTCTGCGCAAAAGTGCGCCACACAATCGTGGACACCATGCGCTCCAGCACTTTGGCGGTGTCCGCAATGGTTTCCTTGTGCCCAATCTGCGCCTCGCCCGGATTGATAATGAGCGGGTTACCGCCCAAATCAGCTACGCCAGTGGCGAAGGAGACTCGTGTTCGGGTGGAGGTTTTGTCGAAAATGACGGCAACCGTCTTGCGCCCGGCCCGCTCGCCGGCAAACGTTGCACGCGAATAGGGCGCTGCCTTGAGTTCAGCTGCCAGATCCAGTACCTGCGTCTGTTCAGCTGGGGATAGGTCCGTATCAACCAAGAAGTGCCGGGTCATGATTCTCCGTTCGCTGTGGTGAGTGCCTCGCTCAGCAGGGCGGGCAATGCATCGGTAAATTGTTGGGCTTGCGCCGAGGTGAGAATAAGCGGGGGTGCCAACCGCAGGGTATTGGGGCGCGGGGCGTTCACAATGAAGCCTGCATCCAAGGCCTTCGTCACCACAGCTGCGGCAACATCAGCGGCCAGATCAATACCGATCAGCAGCCCATGTTGGCGCACCTCG
>JABBNV010000107.1:0-7304 GCA_019352125.1 Acidobacteriota bacterium
ACAATGTGGTTCATGGTGCTGGAGGGGGCAGTAGCGCTGCCAGTGCCTGGGGCGGCTGGCTTACTGGCCGGCCCTGGCTGGGCTAGTGGTGTCTGCACGCCGGGCTGGCCTGGCCCCTTGCTCTCCTTGGGAGACAGGCTCCGGTGAGCTGGCGCAGCTACAACGTCAATATCCGTGGCCGGTGGTTGGGGTGTCCACCCCGGATGCACCGAGGACCCGTTGGGGCTCGGCTGGGGTGTAGACGTTGGCGACGGCGCAGCGGACGGAGCGGGTGACGGGTCAGGCGCGGACGGCTCGGAGAGGTGAAAGGACGGATCCGTGGTGTCAGCGGCCGCTACTGCTGCGAAGGCAGGGGCTGGGGCCACTATGACGCCGGCGCCGCCCAGGACTCCGGCCGCTGCCAATTCCAGCCCCAGCACCCCAGTGGCCATCCTCCTCATGAACGCAGGGCTGAGGGCAGAGACTATGGTGGCGGCTCGGTATCGGCCCAGCCGGCTCAATAGGGTGGCAAGGAACGCGCCGGTAATCGCCAGCAGCCACCACAGCAGGGTGAGTACACCGATCAGTGCGGCCGTCAGCCCAATCACGTCGCTGAATACCAGGGTTGCCTGCCACCCGTGCTGGATCAACCGCTCCGAAATGGACAAACCAGCCAAGAGGACTATCCCAGCCAACAACGGAATCAGCAGGGTGAGCGTGCCCTCGGCCCAGACTTTCGCTTTCACGGAATGCTCCTAGTTTGGTATCGTTTGGTGCTGTTTAACACCATTTGATAAGTTATGAGCAATCTAGACCCGTTGTGCTGCTGTGTCTACGTTTTAGGAAAATCCTTGTGGATATTCAGTGGGAACCGTACGCTTGCGCCATGCGCTGGGATGACCTCTTTGATGATTTGGCGAGTCAGTTTGATGCCGATGCTGCCGCGGCTCAGGATGCTGAAGTTGATGAGTTGTTCCGGATGGAATCCGCAGCGGTGCACTTGATGGATCGGCTGCGCGGCTCGCTGGGGCAGGAGGTGGCTCTGCGCCTCCGGTCCGGCAGTAAAGCCTCCGGAACGCTACAACGTTGCGGGGATGATTGGATCTTGCTGGCCACGCGCGCGCAGCGAGAGCTGGTCCCTGTGTGGAGTATTAATGGCGTTGAGGTGCAGGGGCGGTCGGCTGTCCAAGCTACGGGGGCCACGGGGCTTACCTTGATGTCTGCGCTGCGAGCCCTGGCTAGAGACAGGGCCGAATTGGTGATCTACCTGCTGGGAGGAGCAGAGGGGGAGCAGCTCACTGGGGTGATAGACACCGTGGGCCGTGACTTCTGTGAACTTGCGCTGGTGCCGCTCGGGGAACGCCGTCGCGCGGACAGTGTGCGGGGCAGGTTGCTGGTGCCGTTGCGCGCCCTAGTTCGGGTTACATCGCCCGTGGCGCTGGCCTAGTTTTTCTGGTCCGTGAACTTTCCCTGAACTACTTTTTCTGCAGTGCTTGCGTAGCCCGCGTCAATGTACTCCTGGAATTTGGACTCTTCCACACGCCATTGGCCCCGGCCGCCCACCTGAATGGCAGGCAGCTCCCCACTACGCACCAGCGCATAAGCGGCAGCGGCGGAAATTTGAAGGGCCTCAGCTACATCGGCAAGAGTCAGAAAGCGCGGCATAGTGCCATTGTGGCACGTTTGTCATCTTTTGATGACGTTATACACAGTTAGTGCCCGCGGGTCTTCGAAGTTATCCACAAATCCGGCTGAACCCGAGGATGACTATTGATGACTTTCGCAAAACAGGCTAGACATAGGACAGCACTGTGGGGCAGAGGGGTCCACGGAGCTGAGGGGAGAACATGATGACCGAGGCCAGTTCTGTGCCAGCCGCGCGGCTCCGCAAACCTTCCTGGCGTGATCCCAGATTGTTGATAGGGCTGCTACTAGTGGTCGCCTCGGTTGTTTCTGTGGTGGCTCTGGTGGGGGCAGCGGATTCAACCATTGAGGTGTATGCGGCCAAGGAGAGCATTTCCGTTGGTCAGAAGGTCACGGTTGATTCGCTAGTGAAGGTGAGGGTGCGGCTCGGGGACGCGGAGGGCGCCTATCTGGTGGGCTCAGCGGAGGTTCCGGCGGACGTCGTCGCCCTACGGCTATTGCCCAAGGGTGAGTTGGTGGCCCGTTCTCTCTTGGGAAGAGCGGACGCACTGGACCGAAAACCGGCTGCCTTAACCATCGATCAACCGCTACCCAAGGATGCGGTGGTCGGTTCGCGGGTTGATGTTTGGGTGTCGTTGCCGGATGCCCACAATGGGTTTGCCGAAGCTAAGAAAATGCTGACCGGTGCCGAAATAGCGGAGTTAACGCAGGCATCAACGGCACTGGGCGGAAGCAAGTCGACACAACTTCAGGTGCTGGTTTCCGAGTCCGAACTTCCCCCGCTGCTTTCCGCGTTAGCCAATAAAGCGAAGGTTGCTGTGGTCTGGAATCCAGGCGGCAAAGCATGAACTCCATCCCGGTGGTGAGTGTGGGCCCCGCCCACGGGCTCATGGACGACGTTGAACGGCTCCATGCGCAAGTGAGCGTGGTGCGCCGGTGTGAAGCGCTGACCGAGCTTCTTGCGGTGTGCCAGAGCGGGCTGGCCACGGCTGCAGTGTTGGCCAGTGAGACTGAGGGTTTGACGGGCACCTTGTTGGATAGATTATCCGCTGTGGGCGTCAGCGTACTTGCCGTGACGGACCAAGAGAATGAAGTCACTCGCCTTCGGGCACTGGGTGTCACGACTCTGCCCAGCACCACCGATGCACCTGAGCTGGCTAGCGCCATTGAGGCTGCGGTGGTTCGTCGAGTACGCCCCGCCCTGGACGCTGCAGGGAACGGCAGAGGGACGGGAAAACGGTTCGGCACGGACAGCGGGGGCGATGGCGGAGCGTCCGGGAGTGGTTCTGCATCGCAACCGGCCAAGCACGTAGAAAATCCTCGCCTGCGCGAGCGTGCCAGGGATGCTGAAACCCACGCACGGGTCACCGCCGTGTCGGAGCCGAGAGCGGGGAAGGTCATTGCGGTGTGGGGCCCTGTCGGCGCCCCGGGACGAACGGTGGTGGCAGCCAACGTGGCGGCCGAGCTAGCTGCAAGCGGGCTGTCCGTGATGCTGATCGACGCAGACACATATGGAGCCAGCATGGCCGCTACGCTGGGGCTCCTGGATGAGTCCGCAGGTCTAGCGCAGGCGTGTCGGCTCGCAGATCAGGGGCTGTTGACTGAGGCAGCGTTGGCTGAGGTCGCAATCACCGTCACTTTTAGCGCAGGTGCGCTATCGCTACTCTCGGGGCTCACCCGGGCGGATAGGTGGCCGGAACTGCGGCAGGGCGCGGTGGATAGAGTGCTTGCCCTCACCCGAACCGTGGCTGATGTGGTGGTGATTGATTGTGGTTTCTGCCTTGAGGCGGATGAAGAACTCAGCTATGACACGGTGGCCCCGCGGCGCAACGCCACCACGCTGGCGTCCGTGGTGGCGGCGGATCTGGTGCTCGCCGTCGGCCAGGGCGACGCCATCGGCATTCCCCGCCTCATTCGAGGGGTCGGGGAGCTGGCCGCCGTGGCTCCCGGGGCCAGCGTGACCGCCGTCGCTAACAAGGTGCGCAAGGAAGCTGTGGGCCGTGCGCCGCAGCGAGCACTTGCGGCGGCTTGGGATCGTTTTGGGCCCAAAATTCCCCTGACTCATTTCCTGCCGTGGGATAGTGATGCGCTGGGGCTGGCGCTCAAGCGCGGGCAGTTGCTGTTGGAATCTGCGCCCACTAGCGAGCTGCGCCTGGCCCTGCAGAAATTGTCCCACGACGCTTGTGCACCTGCCCAGCAAATGGCGGCAACCCCTGTCATAAGTGCCACAGCATAGGAATGGCTTTCGGGTTAGGCTCGGAAACGGAGCCGCAATGGTGCAGTTCCGAACTTCTGATGGAGGAAATTTCGTCATGTCGAGCGATCCCCACAAGGCAGATCCTACCGAGACTTCTGGAGCCATGGACGCATACATAGCTGATTACTATGAACAACTGGCGGCGGACGATGCGCAGGCCTACGAACCACAGGAGCTGCGCCGTAGGGCCCTACATCACCGAGAACTCGCTGCGGACCGTTCCCCCGAATCTGCCACGATTGATATCACCACAGACTCCAACGTAAGTGTCGTCTACATCATCACGGATGATATGCCGTTCCTGGTTGACTCCGTCAATGCCGAGATAGTTCGCCAGAATGCTGCCATTAACTTGGTGATCCACCCGATGTTTGTGGTGACTCGGGATCGTGAGACTCACCGGTTGAGCAGCGTGTCCCGTGTGCCGTCTTACGTGGGGGTGGCCAGTGGAGACACGGCCGCCATGCCCGCAATTCCCCAACTGGCCAGCGGCGGTGACAACGTGGCAGCCATGGAGTCGTGGATCGCCATTGAGACCAGCCGACTCACAGACGAACAGTGCGACGAATTGGTGCGCGGACTTCGGCGGATCTTGCAGGACGTCCGAGCCGCGGTAGATGACTGGGCGCAAATGCGTGAAAAGGCACTGAGCCGGGCGGAAATCCTTGCCCAGGTAAAAGGTGGCAACGAGATTGCGGACCTGCGCCGGGCGGAGGACTTGCTGCACTGGATGGATGCTGGCAACTTCACTTTTCTTGGTTATCGCGAATATGACTTGGTCTCGGAAAAGGACGAAGACGTCTTGGTGGCCCGCGAAGGCAGTGGTCTGGGCCTGCTGCGCGATGGTGGAGGCAAGGACACCAAGGAGTACAAGCATTTCCAGCACCTGACAGACACGGGCCGCGCCAAGGCTCGCGAGAAAAGTGCACTGGTGATCACCAAAGCCAACTCACGCTCTACCGTTCATCGCGCGGCGTACCTGGACTACATTGGCGTCAAATCTTTCGATGCAGCGGGCAACGTCAATGGCGAGCAGCGCTTTATTGGCCTCTTCGCCTCCGTGGTGTACACCGGTAGCGTCCGCAACATCCCGGTAGTTCGCGAAAAGGTGGATGCGGTGCTGAAGCACTTCGGCTTTCCACCGGACTCCCACTCGGGCAAGGACTTGTTTGCCGTCCTCGAAACGTATCCACGGGACGAGCTGTTCCAGATTGAAATCGAGGATTTGATTGCCTCGGCGCAAGGCATTCTTCGCCTTCAGGAACGACGCCGTACGCGGCTTTTCTTGCGACCGGATATTTACGGTCGTTTCATGTCCGCGCTGGTCTACATCCCTCGGGACAGGTACACCACCGCTGTTCGGCGGCGGATCGAAGCGGAGCTGATCAGCACCTTTAACGCGGAGTCCATCGACTTTGAGGCGCGGATGAGTGAGTCAGCGTTGGCTCGCTTGTTCTTCCGCATTCGGCTACCCAAGGGCGCACGCCTCGGAAACGTGGATGCGGCGGCACTTGAGCGTCGGTTGGTCATGGCTGCTCGTTCGTGGAGCGAGGGCGTGGTTGATGTTCTTCGCGGAATCCACCCTGGCGAGAAATCCACCGTGGTGGCGGGTAAATGGGCAGAGGCCTTCCCTGCGAGCTATCGCGTGGCCTTTGAAGTGGAAGATGCCCTTGAGGATATTGCCCGGTTTGAGGCGTTCGATGCCAACTACCGCGCGGCGGAAAATAAATCCACTGTCCGACCCATTGTGCATGTCTATTTGCCCACCAACCCTTCGGCTGAGCAGCCAGAAGACGCGCGGGTGAAGTTGTACATGGCGGAACCGAAGAGTCTCAGCCAAATCCTGCCGTACTTTCACAACTTGGGGCTGGAAGTTCTGGATGAGCGCCCCTTCGAAATTGAGACGCGGGATCACCGCGATTTCTTCCTCTACGATCTGGGCCTGAAGTACCCGTCCGGGGTGGATCCAGTGGCTACTGGCTCTCTGCTGCAGGAATCGTTTGGAGCTGCCGTTACGGGAGACAGTGAGTCTGACTCCTTTGAACGCTTGGTACTACTCGAGGGACTGGCCTGGCAGCAGGTGGTGATTCTGCGCAGCTACGCCAAGTACCTGCGGCAGATGGGCAACGCCAATTCGTACGGTTTTGTCTCGGATACGCTCGTCGCCAATGCTCCCGTCACCAAGGCTCTGGTGGAATTGTTCGAAGCCAAGTTTGATCCACGCCTGGCGGATACGGAACGCGATCAGCGCATTGAGGTTGTACGCGCCCGGTTCACGGAGGCACTGGATCAGGTGCCCACGCTGGATGCTGATCGAGTCCTGAGGAATCTACAGACTCTCATCGAGGCGTCACTGCGCACCAACTATTTCCAGCACAAGAACTATCTGTCCATCAAGCTGGATCCGAAGTCCATCGATGGGCTTCCGTTCCCGCGACCCATGTTTGAAATCTGGGTGTACTCTCCTCGCGTGGAGGGTGTTCACCTGCGGTTTGGCAAGGTGGCCCGAGGTGGTTTGCGCTGGTCGGACAGGCGGGAGGATTTCCGCACGGAAATTCTGGGTCTGGTCAAGGCTCAAACGGTCAAGAACGCCGTTATCGTGCCCACTGGCGCAAAGGGTGGGTTCTTTGCCAAGCAATTGCCCAACCCCGCGGTTGACCGTGCTGCCTGGATGGCTGAGGGGCAGGAAGCGTACAAGACTTTCATTCGCGGACTGCTGGATATCACTGACAACTTGGTCACTACGGGGGAGACCGAAAACGTAGTTCCGCCTGTGGACGTGGTACGTCACGATGACGACGATTCCTACTTGGTAGTTGCCGCAGACAAGGGCACTGCGTCCTTCTCTGACATCGCGAATGCCCTGTCCGCCGAATATGGTTTCTGGTTGGGGGATGCCTTCGCTTCCGGCGGCTCCGTTGGCTACGACCACAAAGCCATGGGCATCACGGCTCGCGGCGCGTGGGAGTCGGTGAAGCGGCACTTCAGCGAGCTGGACGTGGACACACAGACCGAAGAGTTCACCGTGGTGGGCGTGGGGGACATGTCCGGTGACGTGTTTGGCAACGGCATGTTGCTCTCGGAGCACACGCGTCTGTTAGCTGCCTTTGACCACCGACACATTTTCTTGGATCCGACTCCGGATGCGGCCTCCTCCTTTGCGGAACGGAAGCGTCTCTTTGAGCTGCCCCGCTCCTCCTGGGATGATTACAACCGGGATCTCATCAGTGCTGGCGGCGGCGTGTATTCGCGTACCGTGAAGATGATTCCCGTTTCCACTGAAGTAGCTGCGGCACTCGGGCTTCCGGATGGGACTACGCAGATGTCCCCGCCAGAGTTGCTCCGCGCCATTCTCCTGGCGCCAGCAGATCTGCTCTACAACGGCGGAATTGGCACCTATGTCAAGGCCAGCGCTGAAACGCAT
>JABBNV010000107.1:7314-8485 GCA_019352125.1 Acidobacteriota bacterium
GACAAGACCAATGACGCCATTCGTGTCAACGGAAATGAGCTCCGCGTCAAGGTAGTGGGTGAAGGCGGAAACCTGGGGATGACCCAGCGTGGCCGTATCGAAGCCGCTTTGAACGGCGTCATTCTCAACTCGGATGCCATTGATAATTCAGCAGGTGTGGACTGCTCTGACCATGAAGTCAATATCAAGATCTTCGTGGACAGGATGGTGAAGGCAGGCAATCTGCACTCGGAGGACCGGGCCGCATTCCTGGCCTCCATGACGGATCAGGTGGGGCAACTGGTGCTGCGGGACAATGTGGAGCAAAACATCTTGCTGCTCAATGACCGTCAGCGCGTGGTGGAGTGGAGCCCCAGCTACGAACGCCTCATGGACTGGTTGGAAGAATCAGCAGACCTTGATCGTGAGATTGAAGCCTTGCCTACGACGGCGGTCCTGAACGCGCGTACGGAGGCAGGCCAAGGCCTCACCTCGCCCGAGTTGTCAGTACTGGCCGCCTACTCAAAGATTGAGCTTGCATCCGCCTTGCGCGAGAGCGATCTGGCGGATGATCCGTGGTTCCGTAAGACGCTCAGTGATTACTTCCCGCAGCAACTGGCTACGAAATTTGAGGCGGATCTGGATTCTCACCCGCTGCGCAAGGAAATCATCGCCACTGTCGTAGCCAATGACATGATCAACTTGGGAGGTGTCACCTTCGCCTTCCGTGCCATCGAGGAAACGTCAGCCACGGAAGCCGTCGTGGCCAAGGCCTTTGTTGCCCTGCGTGAAATCTACAACCTGGATGAGATGACGGACGCCCTCAACGCGCTGCCGCCGTCGTTCCCCACTGAGCACTGGTGCACCATATGGCTGGATATTCGCCGGCTTCTGGACCGTGCAGTGCGCTGGCTGATTAGTCAGGGTACCAGCGGTAGAAGCATCGGCGAGCTGGTTGATTCTTACGGTCCCGCGCTGCGCTCGCTTTCCGGGCAACTGGAAACGCTGCTGCAAGGCGCGGACCGTGACAGGGTCAACGCCTGGGATGTGCGAGCCAAGGAATGGGATGTCCCGCAAACGTTGGGCCGTCGGTGGGCGGAACTGTTTGAAAGTTTCTCGCTCTTGGATGTGGTGACCATTTCGGAGCATATCCATGAACCTGATCAGCAGGTGGCGGAGGTGTACTACGCGT
>JABBNV010000108.1:0-3364 GCA_019352125.1 Acidobacteriota bacterium
AGTAGTCATAGGCAATCTCAGAGGGATGAACTTCCAAGGCAAATTTCACGCCCACCTCATCAAAGACGTCAATGATGGGGTTCCAACGGTGCGCGAAGTCTGCGTAGCCACGCTCGATCATTGCTTCGCTTGCCGGTGGGAACATGGCAACGCACTTCCAAATTGCGGAACCAGTGAACCCGGTGACGATCTTTGCTCCGAGCCTTGCCGCGGCACGGGCCGTCATCTTCATTTCTTCAACTTCACGTTGCCGGACCCCTTCCGGATCACCATCCCCCCAGACTCGAGGAGAGACGATGCCTTGGTGACGCTCATCCACGGGGTCGTCGCAAACGGCCTGTCCGTTCAGATGGTTCGAGATGGCATGAACAGTGAGATTGTTCTGGGCCAAAATATCCTGCTTCGCCTGGAGATAGGCATCGTCTTCGACAGCCGGCCAGGGATCCAAATGGTCACCCCAACACGCAATTTCCAGGCCGTCGTAACCCCAGTCTCTAGCGCGTCGAGCGACCTCCTCAAAGGGGAGGTCAGCCCATTGCCCAGTGAATAGAGTGATGGGCAGGTTCGTCATGATTCCTCATTTCTGGTGGGCGTCCGTTGACTATTGTTGGCGGCGCTTTGTTCAACAGCAGCTAGCACGCGCTGAACCTGCAGCGCGTCAGAGAACGACGGCGTTGGCTGGGTTTTGTTGCCCAGCGCCGCCACCAGGTCCGCAACCTGGTGGACAAAACTATGCTCGTAGCCCAGCCCGTGACCCGTTGGCCACCAATGTCCCGCATAGGGATGCACGGGTTCTGTGACCATGATGCGGCGGAAACCGCGTGCCTCTTCCGGGTCAGTGCCGTCATAGAACTGCAGAAAGTTCATGTCTTCAAAATCAAAGGCCAGGGATCCTAGGGAGCCGTTGATCTCCAGACGCATGGCGTTCTTGCGGCCCAGCGCTGTGCGTGTGGCCTCGAAGACTCCAATTGCTCCAGAGTCGAACCGAGCTGTGAAAATCGCGGCGTCGTCCACCGTCACTGGTCCCTTGGCGGCGTCTGACTTTGTTTCGCCGTGTCCTCCCAGCCCAACAAGGTCGCCTCCCACCGGGCGCTCCGTGGTGAAGGTCTTCAACATGCCGGAAACTTCTGTGATGCTCAGACCGGTGACGAATTGTGCTGCGTCAATACTGTGGGCTCCAATGTCTCCCAGAGCGCCAGAGCCGGATTTGTACTTGTCCATCCGCCATGTCAACGGCGCGTGCTCGTTCGAGAGCCAATCCTGGAGGTACTGTGCTCTGATCTGACGGATGGTACCCAGACGCCCCTCGGCCACCATGCGTTTCATCAGTGCGATGGCGGGAGTGCGCCTGTACGAATAGCCGCACATCGCGAACACGCCCTTCGCTGCGGTGTCCTGCGCGACCTGGACCATGCGCTTGGCATCCTCAACGGAGTTTGCCAGGGGTTTCTCGCACAGTACGTGTTTCCCTGCTTGGAGCGCCGCGATCGCTATCTCAGTGTGGGTGTTGCCCGGTGTGCAGATATCGATCAGGTCAACGTCATCACGCGCAATCAACTCTCGCCAGTCTGTCGTAGTGCTGGCCCAGCCCATCCGCTTTGCTGCCTCGTCGACGGCGTTGTGGTTGCGTCCTGCTATCACTGTAAGTTCCGGGGTGAGCGGTAGGTCGAAGAACCTGTGGGCATTGCGCCATGCTTGCGAGTGCGCGGCGCCCATGAAGGCGTAGCCCACCATTCCAACACGCAGTGTGGGGCGTGGTTGTTGAGTCATAGGAATTTCCTTTGGCTAGGAGGCTACTTGCTGAATCCAGCAGTCAGGCCACTGAGGAGTTGCCGGCGGCCCACTATGTACAGGACAAGGATGGGCAGAGTTGTCAGTACTACCGAGGCCAGAACTGCCGGAATATTGACGCTGTATTCACCTTGGAAGGTCCACAACGCCAGGGGCAGAACCCGCAGTTCCGGGCTCTGCGTCAAGATCAGAGGCAGTAGGAAGCCGTTCCACACATTGAGCCCGTTGTAGATGGCTACGGTGACAATTGCTGGCTTGGTGAGTGGCAAGGCCAGTCTCCACATGGTTTGCCACTCGCTGCAGCCATCCAGCCGCATTGACTCAAAGAGCTCGTTCGGCACATCCCGAATGAAGTTGGACATGATGAGCACGCTCAACGGAATGGCAAACGCGATGGACGGCAAAACAATGGCTAGCAAGCTGTCATACAGGTGCATCTTGATGATCATCAGGTACACCGGAATGACGACTGCCTGGAGGGGAATGGCGAGCCCCATCAGGAACACTGCGTTGACGCTGCGCAAGAAGCTTCCGTGACCGCGAACTAAGGCAAAAGCAGCCATGAAGGAGACCGCCAGAGTGGGTATCACTGCTCCGATGGTGATGATGGCGCTGTTGATGAAATAGCGAGTGAAGTCAGCCTCCAGCACCATCTTGTAGTTTTCCAGCGTGGGGGAGATCGGCGGTGCCAACGGATTTTGGCTGAAGTATCCCTCCTGGGACTTAAAGCTCGTGATCAGAATGTAATAGAGCGGAATGATGATCACGGCAAGCCAGAGCCACCCCCCGAAGCCACCGCCAATGTTGGGCCGGCGAATGCGGCGCCGGGTACTGGTGAGAGGGCGTCGTGCTTTTGTGTGCCCCTGCAGAGGGGCAGATACGCCTGTTGTCATGTTAAAGCCCTTCCAACTGGCTGCCGCTGTGATCTTTTCCGCCCAGTCGCTGCAGGAATAGTGCCAGAGACAGGCCGATCACCACCAAAATGACTGCTACAACGCTTGCTGGTCCCATCAAGTTGGCGCGGAACCCTGTGAGGTACATTTCCAGCGGCAGGATTCGGGTGGCATTGCCAGGCCCGCCTCCCGTGAGTACAAAGATCAGGTCAAAGTAGGTCAGTGCACCCACACTCATCAGAGTTGAGGAGGTGATGATCGTGTACTTCAGCTGAGGCAGGGTTATGTGGAAGAACTGCTGAATTCTTCCTGCGCCGTCAATCTCTGCCGCTTCGTAGAGTGATGCCGGTATCTGACGAACTCCGCCTTGGTAAATCAAGGTATGGAAGGGCACAAACTGCCAGGCAATAACGAAAATGACGACGGCCAGGGCCAGCTGCGGGTTCCCCAGCCAGTCCTGGGCAAGAATGGGCAGGTGCAACCCAGCAGCCAAACCAAAATTGGGATCCAGTAAGGCCTTATAGGCAATGGCGATGGCTGCCGAGGAAAGGAGCAACGGCAAGAAATATAGCACTGCCAGCACCGCCCGGTACTTGTGGCTGGCGGCTGTGAAGACGCCCAGCAGCAGGCTGATGGGCGTCTGAATGAGCCAGGACATCGCCATCACAACAAATGTTAAC
>JABBNV010000108.1:3374-8416 GCA_019352125.1 Acidobacteriota bacterium
GCGTTGTACATCACGGAATTGCTGAATACGCCAAGCCAATTTGATACGCCCGCAAAAGTGATGGCGCCAATCCCGTCCCAACTGGTGAAGCTCAGCATTAGCACCCCGATCAGTGGGATGATGGCGAAAAACACGAAGAACACAAGAGCAGGAACAACCAGCCAGGCAAGCTGGCGTGACTTCTTCTTTGCGGTGGGTCGGTGGACGGTGGCTCTAGTGCTTCCCGGCGCCGTCACTGATCGATCGAAGTCAGTGGCTGTCACTTGCCCACGGTCGCATTCATGTTCGTCGCGAATTGCTGGGGAGTAATTGACTTAACGAAGAGCTGGTCAATGTTGTTAAGGAGAGCTTCTGCCGCGGTGGGGCTCAGCGCCTGATCCCATGACTGTTGGAAATGCGGAGCATTCTTGCTGAGGTTGTAGACGAAGGTTAGGAAGTCCTTGTCTGAAGTGGCAGCAAGTTGATCCTCGATCCCCGTGACAATAGGCACGGAACCGGTGCCAATGTATGCGGACACCTCATCCTTGGAGAGCAGTCCATTCCTAAAATACTTCTTGGCGGATTCCTTCTCCGCGGCGGATGCCTTCGAAGAGATGGACAGGTAGTTGGCCGGGTTTCCCACAGCGTTTGTCGGATCGCCCTTTCCTCCGGAGACAGAGGGAAAGTCGACCCAACCCAGCTTGCCAGACTGGACGAAGTTTGCACCGTTCTTCTTCATGGCACCATAGGTCCAACCACCGTGGAGCATCATGGCTGCTTTGCCGGTGAACAGCAGGGCCAGATCCGCGTTGCTGTCTGCAGTGATGGAGGAGAAACCCTTGACGAACCCATCAGCGGAAATGAGTTCCTGTATCTTCGTCAATGCCTCAACGGCTGCTGGGTTGGACCAGGCATTTGCCTTTCCAGCGAAGATGTCATTGAAGACCTCGGGGCCACCCACGCGGTCAAACATGTACTCAAGCCACATCATGGAAGTCCACCGGGACTGTCCACCGAGTGAAATGGGGGCAACTCCCATGTCATTGAAGATCTTCACGAGGCTCAACAGATCGTCCCAGGTTTTAGGTGGCTGGACGTTGGCCTTGGTGAAGAGATCCTTGTTGTAATAGAACACGATGGGCTGCACCGTTGTGGCGGGAATTGCGTAAATCTTTCCGTCCACCGTGGCTGCAGCAAATGCGGATGCGAACAGCCGTTTTTTGACGTCGGGATTGGAGTCAAACCAGCTGGTGAGATCCTCCACCTGCTTGGCATCAGCGTAAGACTTAAGGGTTCCGCCACCCCACCCATAGATCAGCGTCGGCGCCTGGCCGGCACCGATCGCCGTCTTGATCTTGGTCTTGTAAGCGTCGTTCTGGAAGAAGGTCACCCTGATTTCATCGTTGGGGTTGGCCTTGCCAAACGCTGCGACGGAGTTCTTCCTAATGGTCTCGTTCGGGTCCCCACTGACAGACCACATGGAGGCGCCGCCGCTAGCACTAGCGGGGCCGGACGTGCCGCAGGCTGTTAGACCCCATGCGGATAGTGGTGCAATGACGGCGAGTGCAAGGAAGGACCTGCGGGATGCGAGTTCGTGTTTCATTTCTTGTCTCCATTGATAAGAGTAATAACAACATTCTCGAAAGATTTCGCAATAAATTCCAAGTTGGATTGAATCTAGTTGTGCCGCATGTCACATGTCAAGGGATTGGGTGAATAATTGACCACGGAGATGCCAGTGATGCAGTATTCAGTTACTGAAACATTTCGAGAGTATGAGGGTAGGAGTTGCTGTGGTACATAAAAAGTCCAAGCCAGTGTTGGCCACCGTGGCTGCTCTGGCTGGCGTTTCAGCCCCTACGGTGTCGAAGGTGATCAATGGCCGCGACGACGTTGCGGCGCAGACTAGAGCCCGAGTGCAAGAGGCGCTGGAGCAACTGGGCTATGAATCTCCGGTGCAACGCCGAGCTCGGTTCTCTGGGCCACCTATGGTTGACCTGGTGATCGACGGGATCAACAACAGTTATTCGCAGGAAGTATTGACCGGCATCCTTGAATATGCCGCTAGCGAAGGCATCGAGATTGTTCTCAGTAGCGTTGCGCCCAAGAGACTCCACGATGCGAACCATGAAGAATGGGCCCAACGTATGGTGGAGTCGGGGCGCAAGGGGCTGATCCTCGTGACCTCAGAAGTGACCACTAGGGAACTGGACTTCTTCAAGCGCCGCGACATTCCTGTTGCAGTAGTGGACCCGCTAAATCCGCCACATAGTGGTTTTGTGAGCGTGGGCGCCACAAACTGGGCGGGTGGGCGAGCAGCAACTGAGCATCTGTTGAAACTGGGGCATCGCCGGATTGCCTTTCTGGGCGGTCCTGAGGCGGCCGAGTGTAGCGTTGCCAGACTGCACGGCTATCTGGCGGCACTGATGAGTCATGGGGTTGAGGCTCGCCCGGAGTACATCCTGGCGGGGGCGTTCACCAGGGACTTTGGAATAGTTGGCACGCAACAAGTGCTTGACCTCCCGGAGGCGCCCACGGCTATCTTTGCTGCAAGTGATCTCACGGCGCTTGGCGTGCTGGATGAGGCTCGCCATCGTGGAGTCAAGGTTCCGCGGGATATGAGTCTGGTGGGGTTTGACGGAACACCGCTTGCTGAACAGGCCCAACCGCGGCTTACTTCGGTGGCGCAGCCGCTCAAGGAAATGGGTAGGGCTGCCCTGCGGTCTGTCATCCAGCTTGCCAATGGTGAGGGTATAGATTCTTTGCACGTTGAGTTGGCCACTGAACTGGTCATTCGGGATTCCACATCCCCGCCAATCTTGGATTCCACATCCCCGCCAATCCGGGGTTGAAAGTGTAATGTTAGCGCTAACGCACTGGCAAGAAATCCCTCCGTCATGGAGAGCATCGCTGGCCCCATGGATAGTCGAAGGGTAACAATATGCGCGAAACCGGGCAGTCCGCAGTGAGGCCCCCCGTCATGGAGGACGTGGCCAAGGTTGCCGGCGTCTCGCACCAGACGGTGTCCCGCGTGCTCAATAACAATCCCAACGTCAGTCCTGGTACGCGTGAGCGTGTTGAGCAGGCCATCGCGCAATTGGGGTACAGGCGTAATAGCGCCGCACGGAGCCTAGTGACGCGCCAGTCGCAGACAATCGGCGTGCTTGCTGCGGAAATGTCTGAGTACGGGCCCGCTAGTACGCTCCTGGCTGTGGAGCGGGCTGCGCGAGATGCTGGCTACTTTGTGAGCATTGCCGGTTTGCGGGAAGTTACTAAGGCAGGTATCGCGGAAGCTGTGCGGCACTTTCAGGATCAGGCCGTTGATGGCATAGTCGTTCTGGTTCCGCACCCCGTCACCTCGGCAGCGCTCAAGGAGCTGAAACTTCAGGTTCCAGTGGTAATTGCCGGTGCAGTAGGGGAGCAGGGGCTTAGCGGGGTGGCCGTCGACCAACAGCTCGGGGCACAGCTGGCTGTAGAGCACCTCATTGAGCTAGGGCACACCAGGATTGGTCACCTTTCCGGGCCTCAAGCCTGGATTGATGGTGCCCAACGCATCGTGGGTTGGCGCAAGGCCCTGCTAGCGGCAGGTCTAAAGGATGATCTGTTGCGCCACGGTGACTGGACTGCCGCCACAGCATACGAAGTTGGCTTGGAGCTGGCCACCGCCCGCAGTGCCACTGCTATTTTCGCGGGGAATGACCAGATGGCTTTGGGGCTTCTCCGTGCGTTTCACGAAACTGGTGTGCGTGTCCCCGAGGACATTTCAATAATTGGCTTTGATGATCAGCCTGATTCGGAGTACTACAGCCCGCCGCTAACCACGGTCAGCCAGCCCTTCACAGAACTGGGTAAGCAATGTATTGAAGTGCTCTTGGATGAGCTCAATGGCGCGGAGCACGGAGTCAGCCGGGTAGTTGAGCCGCGTCTGGTAGTGCGCAAAACAACAGTGCCGCCGCAGTCAACTATTAATTGACGACGGCGGCACGTTGGTGTGCGTTGTTCGGTTCGCTAGACGCTGACGCCTTGCTTGGCCGCTGTCTTCTTGGGTAGCCGGACGGATCCAGCCCTACGCTTGTTGAAGACGTCGAACGCGACTGCGGCCAAGAGGACCAGTCCCTTAATGAGCTGTTGGTATTCGGTTCCAACACCCAGGATGGACATGCCGTTGTTCAACAGTCCAATAATGAGACCACCAACCAGCGCACCCTTGACGGTTCCAATGCCACCAGTCACTGCCGCGCCACCAATGAACACGGCGGCTATGGCATCGAGCTCAAAGCCGTCACCGGCCTTGGGGTTGGCTAGGTTGAGTTGGGCGGTGAATACCAGTCCGGCAAGGGCTGCGAGGACGCCCATGTTGATGAAGAGTGTGAAGGTGACTCGCTTGACGTTGATACCTGACAGCTCAGCGGCAAAGCGGTTACCACCGATTGCATAGATATGGCGGCCCCAGACGGAGTTGGCCATGACAGCACCATAGGCAACCGTCAGTACACCCAGCACAATCAGGACCACCGGCGTACCGCGATAGCCCGCCAGGAGGTAGGTAATCAAGAGAATCAGTGCCGCCGTGAAAATCAACTTGGCAATGAACCAGGCCAGTGGCTCATCCTCAAGATTGTGCTTGCGCCGTTCGCCACGCTGCCGAAGAGCTTGGAACACTAGTGCCGCCGTGGCGAGCACGCCCAGAATCACCGTTAGCGGCTCTAGCGCGGAGGTCCCGCCGCCCAGATCCGGCAAGAACCCACTGCCGAGAGCACGGAAGGCATCTGGAAAAGGTGAAATCTGCTGGTTCTGCAGGGCAATCTGTGTCAGGCCGCGGAACGTCAACATGCCTGCAAGGGTGACGATAAATGCGGGAATACCGAAGTAGGCGATCCAGAAGCCTTGCCACATGCCCACCACCGCGCCGAGCACGAGGCAGAGCACGATGGACAGCCACCATGGCAGATGCCATTGGGTGATCATCACACCTGCCATGGCACCAATGAAGGCCACTACAGAGCCCACGGACAGATCGATATGGCCAGCAATAATGACCATGACCATGCCCACGGCCAAGA
>JABBNV010000109.1:0-5019 GCA_019352125.1 Acidobacteriota bacterium
GTCTCTCCACATCCGGCGGCACCTTGGATCAAGCCTTGGCACGCGAGCAGAACCGTTTTGGTCCCCTGGGCACTGTTCGGCTCTTCGACAACTTGGTTCCACAAAGCTGGTCGTCACTGAGTAGCCTTGCTGGAAAGTCCCTTATCATCTCGTTCCGGCCTATGCCGGCGGATGTTCTATCCGGCAAATACGATGCTGCTCTGTTGGACTGGTTCAAAACCGCTCCACGGACACAGGAGACGTACTGGTCCTACATTCATGAGCCTGAAGCCGAAGTCCAGGCGGGAAAGTTCACCACCGCCGAATACCGCGCAGCATGGCGACACATCGCCGCTCTGGAGGCTCAGGCAGCCAACCCGCATCTACATGCCACCACCATTATGATGGCATGGACGTTGAACCCGGCATCCAAGCAGAATTGGTTGGACTACTACCCGGGCAGCGATGTTATTGATGTGGTGGCCTGGGACCCCTATAACGACGCCGGAAGCGTGGCGGGCCCGCAGAGCTACCCGGATCCGGCCCAGATTTTTGCCCCTGTGGTTGCCGCGTCCAAGTCTGTTGGCAAGCCAATGGGTATTGCGGAAACCGGTAGCCGACTGATCCCCACCGATCCTTCCGGAACGGGACGAGGCGCATGGCTGACCAAGGTTGGCCAGTATCTCAAGGACAACAAAGCGTTGTTCGTTAGCTATTGGGATTCAGCGGTGTCCATCGGTGATTACCGGTTGACAGATGCACCATCCGCTGCCGCTTGGCGCACGCTGGTGAGCGGCTAGTCCACCCGCAAGGGAAATTTAAACCAGAGAAGTCAGATGCCACGGCCCCGCTTATGCAAGGATGCCATGATGCGTTCTGGCGTCATCAATCCACACATCATGGCCAGGGCCAGCGGTACCCGCAGTTCCAAAGGATTGCGCTGGGTGGCAGAAACCGCCCAGCGCAATGCTGCGCCACGATGCCCCAAAGCTGCATTGGCAAACGCCAGCTGACCGCGGATGCGTGCCGAACCTGCTGGAACGCCCTCGAATTCCGGGTACTTCGCCAGAATCCAGGACAGGCCGTCACTCATGGTCTGCCAGCGTTGAAAAAAGAACGATTGGTTCCCCCAGCGGACCATCGTCAGTGGCTGTGGCACGTGAACAATCGGCGCCGAACGTGCTGCCCGCAGCAAAAATTCGTAATCTTCGCCGAATCCGCCAGGAACCTCTTCGCTGACCATGCCAAATCCCTCCACCACGGCCCGACGGCGCATGAAGAATGTAGAAGGATGAAGTTCAGTGTGCCGATCCCGAAGCAGCTCGGAAAAGCTGATTGAATCGAGGCCCAATGGCCGTAAGTGCAGCTCATTGTTGTACTGGACCGAAATATCGCAGGTAGCAAATTGCGCGTTCGGCCGCTGTGCCAAGAGCGCGACCTGGGCGGCCACTTTGTGCGGCAACCAGACGTCGTCGTCGTCGCAAAATGCCACAAAAGTCCCCACCGCAGCCTCGATACCCGTGTTACGCGCTCCTGCCAACCCGGGCCGGTGAGTGTTAGTTAACACCCGAACACTGCGGCTTGCCGTGCGCCGCTCCACGGAATGATCCGGTACGGACTGGTCAAAGACCACCAGCACTTCGATGGTGCCCGCGTAAGACTGTTCCATTACTGCAGTAATGGCCTCCGCCAGCATCTCCGGCCGGTTCCGCGTGGCAATAATGGCACTCACGGTCTCCACGATGCAGCCACCACATTCCCTGCCGTCGCCAATTGATGACCGCCTAACGCTGGTCGGTCCGCAGTCCTGCTGACGAGCAATGTCGGCTCACCAAGGGATCCAACGAACCCCAGCTTCTGCACCCAAGAGGCGGATCGCGCTTTTTCCCTTCGGGAGCTGGGCCGCACTACTGCGTGCGGAACTCCGTGCCGCGCCATGGTTGCTCCCACGGCCAGTTCCGAGGCGCTAATGCGAGCGCGGCGGCCAGCGTGCACCGACAGAAAGCGCAGGTCAATCTCCTTGTTTTGGCTCAACGCCAACGCCAGCCCGGCATCCCCTGCAGCATCCACCAGAACCTCTGCGCCGGATACTTTGCGGATTCCCGAATAGAGCGCACGGTAGTAATCCGTATAGTGAGCCACATCCTGTCGGAGGGATTTCACCGGTGCGGAGACTTCCGCCAGGAGACGGGACCGGCCAGACTCTACGGCGAGTCGCAAGGATTCAATGACAGCCAGGTCCACAACATTCCACCCATCAAAGGCCGCCTTGCCCACTGCCTGCCAGAATTCGCAGCCGGAGAATCCAACACCGCAGCTACAGGGGGCATTTTCCGCCAAGGCTGCCCGCCAGAACATTCTGCTGTTCCCTAGCACCGCCACATCCGAGCGATTTCCAGCACCCGGAAACACCTGTTCCAGCAGGTTCTCTTGTTCGCCCACGAGGTAAAGCACAGTGGGTGCTCCGGAGGAGGCCCGGTTGCCAAAGTTACGGCGCTGTTCAAGGAGTTCCTGGAGTCGATGAGCCGTCTGGGCTAATTCGCTATTTTCGCCGTCTACGCCCAAGCGCGTCCCCGTAGGAGTCTGGGACAGTTGCGTCAGTTGTGCGTTCAATTCCGAGGTGGATTCAATACACGTGACCAGTTGGCGTTCTTGGGCCCAGCGTGAAAAGCGCTGCTGATGATCATCCACATGCTCGCCAAATTGCGGATCCCGGGGCACAACTATGGGGAGGTGGCCAGCCTTGCGTGCATCGGAGATGGTCGCTGGCCCCCCGTGCATGATGGCCACGGTGGAGCCCTGCAACAGTGCACTCAGCTCTTGCGGCGTAACGAAATCCCTTCCCTGCGCCACTTGAGGGGCTTGGCTAAAGCCGTGCTGAACAAAGACTGAATCCTCTGGATGGTCAGTTGCCCATCTATCCGCCCAATCCACGATGCGGGTGTAGGGGTGGCGGTCCGTGCCAACCAGTACGGCAATCTGCTGGGGTACCGTGCTCATCAGAGCAGCCTCCCTACAAGATGGGCATCCCGGTACAGCCCCAGCTGGTCCATCCATTGCACCAACATCAGGTCAGAGAACGGTCTGCAGAGTCTGCCGGTCATTGTGGAGCTTTCTACTCGGTCAAACACCTCAATGTAAACCGTTGAAATTCCCATGGCCTTCGCCGTCACGAAGAAGGGCAACGCACTCCCGGCACCCGTAGAGACCACCACCGTGGGCTTAAACCTGCGGAGCACCGAAACAGCCAGACCAGCGTTGCGCAGCAGATTGGGGATGTTGCGGGTGGTGGGCGAATAGGCCCAGGTGACATCCATTTCCGCCTGGAGATTGGATTTTGCGTCTTCGGTGGAGAACGTCACCCATGCTCGCTCATGATCCTGCCACCACGGCTGCAGCGACAGCAGCTGGGCCAAATGGCCGCCGCTAGAACCCACCAAGAGAATGCGTTCCTTGCCGCTCTGAGGGGTGTTGCTGTGCAGTACTTGTTCTGTTTTCATGAAATCTGCTCCTAGCCCCTGGGCTCCAGCCTTGCGGCCGGAACGTCAGATGATCATGCCCGCGCCAACGGTGCTGTGGGTGTATTCGTCGATGAGGATGAATCCGCCGGTTTCCCGGTTGCGCTGATAGTTGTCTGCCAACAACGGTGTGGTGGTGCGGAGTTGAACCCGGCCAATTGCATTGAGCCTCAACTCCGGTGCGGTGTCTGTGCGATGCAGTGTGTTGACATTGAGCTCGTACTGCACTCGCTTGACCAACGCGCGGGTGTTGTTCGTGGTGTGTTTGAGGGACAGTTTCTGCCCTTGCCGCAACGGAGTGTCACTCATCCACGCCACCATCGCGTCAACATCTTGCGTCACTGTTGGCTGGTTGTTGGGCCGACAAATCATGTCCCCCCGGGAGATGTCGATGTCATCCTCCAGGCGGATGGTGACGGACATGGGGGCAAAGGCTTCCGGGATCTCGCCGTCGGCCGTTTCAATGGACCGGATGCGGCTTGGTAACCCGCTGGGCAGGACTATCACCTCGTCGCCCGTGCGCATCATTCCTCCGGCCATACGGCCCGCGTAGCCGCGATAGTCGTGATACGCGTTTGAATGTGGGCGGATCACGTACTGGACGGGAAAGCGACCATCCACCAGGTTGCGGTCACTGCCTATGTAGATGTTCTCCAGATGGTTCAACAGCGTGCTCCCCTGATACCAGGGCATGTGTTCGGAGCGATTCACCACATTGTCGCCATGCAGGGCGGAAACCGGGATGACCGTGAGGTCAGCAATCTGCAGCTTGGCGGCAAATTCGCTAAAGTCCTGGCGAATGGATTCGAAAACCTCCTGTGAAAAGTCCACCAGATCCATCTTGTTAACCGCTAGCACCAGATGTGGGACGCGCAGCAGGGAAACTAGAAAAGCATGCCGTCTGCTCTGCTCTACGAGTCCCTTCCTGGCGTCTACCAGAACAATGGCAAGGTCAGCGGTGGAAGCGCCGGTCACCATATTTCTCGTGTATTGAATATGCCCAGGCGTGTCCGCAATAATGAACTTCCGCACGGGGGTGGCGAAGTACCGGTAAGCCACATCAATGGTGATTCCTTGTTCGCGTTCCGCGCGCAAACCATCCGTGAGGAGCGCCAGATCCGTGTACTCGGAGCCCATTTCGCGGCTGGTACGTTCTACGCTGTCCAGCTGATCCGTGAAGATGGATTTTGAATCATAGAGTAGCCGGCCAATCAGCGTGCTCTTGCCGTCATCCACGGAACCAGCCGTGGCAAATCGCAGCAGGTCCATCAGAAGTACCCCTCTTTCTTGCGATCTTCCATGGCTGCTTCGCTGACCTTGTCATCGCCTCGGGTTGCTCCCCGTTCGGTGATCCGTGTGCCAGCCACTTCCTGGAGCACCAAATCAACGGTGCTGGCCGTGGAACGTACCGCAGCCGTCAGCGTGGCATCGCCCAACGTTCGGTACCGAACTGTCTCCATGAAGGTGGGTTCATCCGCACGGGGGCGGCACCATTCGTTGACGGCGAACAGCATGCCGTTAC
>JABBNV010000109.1:5029-7058 GCA_019352125.1 Acidobacteriota bacterium
ACGTTCAAAAACCTCACGCTCGTGGGCGTAGTACATGGCCGGGACCTCAATGTTCTCCTGGGCGATGTAGGCCCAAATATCCAATTCCGTCCAGTTGGAAAGGGGGAAAACCCGAATGCTCTCGCCCAGGTGCACTCTGGCATTGAACAAACCCCACAGCTCGGGACGCTGCCCCTTAGGATCCCACTGGCCAAACTCATCCCGGAAGGAGAAAATCCGCTCTTTGGCGCGTGCCTTTTCTTCGTCCCGTCGCGCACCTCCGATGAGTGCGTTGAAGCCGTACTTTTCAGCTGTTTCCAGCAAGACCGGCGTCTGGATGCGATTCCGGGACCCGTTCGGCTCCTCCTGAACCGCTCCACGGTTGATGGCGTCCTGAACAGAACCGACTACTAAGGTCAGCTTGTCCCGCGCTATGACGTAGTCGCGGAAAGCCAGGACTTCTGAAAAGTTGTGACCGGTATCCACATGCAAGATGGGAAAGGGCACACAGGCTGGGGCAAAGGCCTTCCGTGCCAGATGCAGCATCACAATGGAGTCCTTACCCCCGGAAAACATCAGTGCAGGATGTTCAATTTCCGCCACCACTTCGCGGAGGATAAATATCGCCTCCGCCTCGAGTGCTTGCACGTGACTGAGTGTGCGCTGCGGTTGCGGTGAAGGAGTTGTGGTCAACGTTTCGTAGCGGACGTCTGTCCCGTCAACCGTCTGCTCATGCATGGGAGTCACCCACCCGCAACGCTGAACCTGGTGAATTTTCAGCAATAGCACTCAGCGCCGCGTCGCGCAGCTCCTGCCGGCAGATCAGCAGATCGGGTAAATATGGGTCTGCCTGGTTGTAGACCAGAGGGGAACCGTCCAACCGGCTCGCGTGCAGACCGGCAGCCATGGCTACGGCTACGGGGGCCGCTGAATCCCATTCGTATTGGCCGCCGGCATGTAAGTACAGATCCATCTCGCCACTGATCACAGCGCATGCCTTGTAGCCGGCAGAGCCCATGGGACACAAGCTTGCGTCCAGGGTGGTTGCCACACGCGCTGCGATTTCCGGTGCGCGGGTGCGGGAGACGGCCATTCGAAGTTTGTTGTGTGTGGCGACGTTAGAGCTGCCGCTCTCCGTGCTGTAGACAAGGTTCAGTTGCGGAATGGCAACGGCACCCGCGGCTAGCCTGCCGCTCTCCCAGAGTGCAACATGAACTGCCCAGTCACCACGGCCTTGGGAAAACTCCTTGCTGCCATCCAACGGATCCACAATCCACACGCGGATGGCGTCCAATCGCCCTGTGTTATCCGCAGCCTCTTCGCTGAGCAGGTAGTCCTGCGGACGCATAGCCTGCAGCGCTCTACTGAGGAATTGCTGTGACCGGCGATCCCCCAGAGTTGCCAGCGCGCCAGGGTCCCCGTGAACATGTTCCGCTTGCAATTTCAGCAGCAGCGAACCCGCTGAGTGTGCCAGCATGACGGCCAGGGACGCGTCCGATTGGTCTGTCCGCTCCGAAAAAGTCTGAATGAGATTGGTCATACTTCCCCCAGCCATTAGTAAGCTCCTACAGGCTTGAACAGCATCTTGGCTGTGCGCCAAAGAATGATGATGTCCCCAGCGAGGGACCAGTTTTCGACGTAATAGAGATCCAGCCGGACGCTGTCCTGCCAATTAAGTTGGGACCGCCCGTTGATCTGCCACATACCCGTAACGCCCGGCTTGATATAGAGACGGCGGTGTACTCGAGACTTGTAGCTTTGCACCTCGCTGGGCAGCGGCGGACGGGGGCCCACTAGGGACATTTGTCCCCTCAGGACGTTCCAGAACTGTGGCAATTCATCGAGGGAGTAGTGGCGCAAGATGTTGCCAATGCGCGTTACACGCGGATCATGCTCCAGCTTGAACAGCAGACCAGCACCCTCATTTCTATCGAGGAGCGCTGGCAGATCATCTTCCGCCGTGGCCACCATGGAGCGAAACTTGTACATCAGAAAGTGCTTGCCTGCGCGACCCACCCGTTCCTGCCTAAAAATAATGGGCCCTGGGCTG
>JABBNV010000109.1:7068-8358 GCA_019352125.1 Acidobacteriota bacterium
GGTGAATCAAAATCGCCAGCACAACGAAAACGGGTAGGAGCACGATCAGGGCGGCCAAAGACAAGGCAATGTCGAAGAGTCGCTTCACTATGTGCTTCGTACCGACGTATTGCGGCAATTCCACGTGCATCAAGGGAAGCCCTTCAACCGGGCGAGAATGAATCCGCGGTCCGGCCACATTGGTCAGCCCCGTGGCAAGTACTAGCTCAGTGCGGGATTCTTCCAGCTTCCAGCCAAGTTGCTGAACAAATTTACTGCCGCCCTTCACATGGCCGGCAACTATGACGGCATCGGCCCCGAATTGCCTCACAGCATCCACCACCGCGTGAGTATCTGAGACCACCGGGACAGCTACGTTGCCCACCACCACACGGGTGCGCGAATCGCCGACCGGTAGCGCGGCGCCTACGACTTCGTAGGCAGCCCCGGATTTTTGGTGAATTTGGTTGACTACGTAGTGCACGTCCTTGTGAGTGCCCAATACAATCACTCGCGAGAGGTAATGACCCTTGGTGCGTTGCTTGGTGAGCCATTGGCGTAAGGTCCAGCGGGAACCGATCAAGCCCACCACACCTAGCGGCACAGCCAGCGCAAAATAGCCCCGAGCCACGTCCACCTTGAAGATCAGGATCACTATGGCCAACAGGCCTAGAAGACCAACGGTCGCACTGATGACCCGTTTGTATTCATCCGTGCCAATGCCCAAAACTCGTGAATCACGGCTGCGATACAGGCCCAGGGCGCCCATCCACAAGGCTGCAATCACCAGAGAAAAGTAGGTATAGCCAAACCCCGAGTGACCCACTTCCTCGTTGTCCCAACCAAACCGGGTCAGTTGCGAAACGAGGGCCACGGTGATGAGTACCAGCCCGTCAGAAATCCGCAGCAGCCGGTGGTAGCGAATAGACCAAGGCAGTCCGGAGACACCGTGAGGCGTCGCCACCTGGCGGATCCGCCAAGACCAGGTTCTCGCCGAGGGGTAATACCGTGGCCTGCCAAGACCCAGCGAAGAAGCATCATCGACGGAGCTCATCGAACACACCTCGTACGGCAGGCAAAACAGGGGGCCGACGACGGCTGGGGGGAAGCCTTGGTCTCAGAAGGCTCCACCGCCGCCGACCCCGTTGAAGGGGCCCGCACACCTAAGCGCCGGGCGTGCTGCCTTGCAGCAGCGACAAGACAAACCGGCACCGGATGCGAGAAAGCGGTGGTTCTCATTGGTTGGTTGGCAACTAGAGTGTCGAAGCACATTTTGAGAATTACACTTCCCCCGGTTGCTAGCTGTATTGG
>JABBNV010000110.1:0-559 GCA_019352125.1 Acidobacteriota bacterium
AGACCTTCCAAAACGGAGAGGTGGCGTGCATTGTATTCGGAATTCGGGGCCACGGTTGGCTGACTCCTTGATTGGGTAGAGGCAACGGGCTGCCTACTGCAGTCCACCCTTTAGATTACCCAGCGGCTGCACCAGATGAGTGCAGGCTGGCCGAAGTGGCCCCAATTACGGCGGCGCAACGGCGCTACGCGTACAGCGAAAGTTATCCCCACTTGACATGATTTGGGTCCGGTTGCTGGTTATATGGGTATACAGATCTACTGAGGAGGCCCCCCATGACCACAGCATTAGCCAGCCGTGAACTCAACTCCCTGGACCGCTGCGACCGTTGCGGCGCTCAGGCTTATGTTCGAGTCACCCTTGAATCGTCCGGCGGCGAGCTCCTCTTTTGTGCACACCACGCCCGGAGCGTCGAAGCCAACCTGCGGCCGCTGGCTTCGGACTGGCACGACGAATCGGACCGCCTGCTCGAAAAAGAACGTGTGCTCGTAGACGACTAGGCCCGTCTTCTCGGCCGCATAGCCGACGAAGCAAAGAAAGCCCCCGACGAGGACTTCCT
>JABBNV010000110.1:569-1210 GCA_019352125.1 Acidobacteriota bacterium
GGCTTTCTTTATGCTCAAGCGCTCCAGCGTGATGCTGGAGCGCCTTAGCGACATTTAGTCCAGATAGTCCCGCAGCACTTGCGACCGCGACGGGTGGCGCAGCTTGGACATGGTCTTGGATTCGATCTGACGGATGCGCTCACGCGTGACGCCGTAGACCTTACCGATTTCGTCTAAAGTCTTCGGCTGACCATCGGTGAGGCCAAAGCGCATGGCCACCACGCCAGCTTCGCGCTCGGACAACGTGTCAAGTACCGAGTGCAGCTGCTCCTGGAGCAAAGTGAAGCTCACGGCGTCAGCCGGAACCACGGCCTCGGAGTCCTCAATCAGGTCGCCAAACTCTGAGTCACCGTCTTCACCCAAGGGAGTATGCAGGGAGATGGGTTCGCGGCCGTATTTCTGAACCTCAACAACCTTCTCCGGCGTCATGTCCAGCTCAAGGGCCAGCTCCTCCGGAGTTGGTTCACGGCCCAGATCCTGCAACATCTGGCGCTGAACGCGCGCCAGCTTGTTGATGACCTCAACCATGTGTACGGGGATACGAATGGTGCGAGCCTGATCCGCCATGGCGCGGGTGATGGCCTGACGGATCCACCAGGTTGAGCCAGACCTTTTCGATGGGTGTCCAGTCGCGGACCGCA
>JABBNV010000110.1:1220-8354 GCA_019352125.1 Acidobacteriota bacterium
GACGGATCCACCACGTTGCATAGGTGGAGAACTTGAAGCCCTTGGTGTAGTCGAACTTCTCCACGGCGCGGATCAGGCCCAAGTTACCTTCCTGGATCAAGTCCAGGAACAACATCCCGCGGCCCGTGTAGCGCTTGGCCAGCGAAACAACCAGGCGGAGGTTGGCTTCCAGCAGGTGATTTTTGGCCCGCTTGCCGTCGAAGATAACCCATTCGAGCTCGCGGCGCAGGGCCGGCTTCATGGTCTTGTCTGGATCTTGGGCCAGCTTGTCCTCAGCGAACAGGCCAGCTTCGATTCGCAGTGCCAAATCGACTTCCTGCTCTGCGTTCAGCAGCGCAACCTTACCGATTTGCTTCAGGTAATCCTTGACCGGGTCCGCCGTGGCACCGGCAGACATAACCTGCTGCACCGGGGCATCGTCGTCATCAGCATCCGAGTACACGAAACCCGAACCGCTGGTTTCCTCGGCGGCCTTCTTCTCGACTTCTTCGTCGTCACCCTCGATGATGTCGGCAGGGTCCTCGTCAGTGTCAGACTCTACGGTCTCGGCCTTTTTGGCTCGGCCACGGGTGGCCTTGACGGGCGCCTTGACCTCAGGGGCATCGCCCTCGGCCTGGCCAGCAGCTTCAGCCTTCTTGGCTGCGAGAGTGGAGGCACGCTTTTGTGCGGGGGTGAGCTCGGCGGCCTCGGCAACGACCTCCGCCGAACCGGCAGCGGCCTTGCTGGCAGGTGCCTTTCGAGCAGTCCCAGTAGCTTTTGCCTTCGGGGCTGCCGTAGCAGTAGTGCTCTTGTTGGCAGTGGGAGACACAGAAAACCTTTCATGCGGCGTCTGTGGTGAAACCTTCGGGCAACACCACTATGACCCTGTCAAGTCCGTTTGCTGTTCACAGCAAGCTCCGGACCGGAAGGGTCATAGGGTACAACTGCCCAGATGGCGACAATGTTCCCAACCGCTTCAGAATCCATGAACTCTGAGAACTACGGACCCAACCGGGTCTGGTGAACATTGTCTCACGCTTTTGAGTCAGGCCAAGAATTTTGCGCGCGTGGCGCTAAGCCGCGCCGCGGCCCCGCCACGCCAACTGCGGGTTCTCGGCCCAGCCACAGACGACGCCACGACCCAAGAGCTCGGCCAAGAGATCAGCCAGCCGATACTCCGGAACCTCCTCCAACGCCAACTCGTAGTAGGTACCGGCCCTGCGCCCATGGCCCATGGCCCATTCCCACCAGCCCAGCATGGTGAGCGCGGCTGCGCGCCGTTGGCCGTGCATAACGCGCGCCAGCTGCACCAGGATCTCCACGGCTCGTTCTACCCTCCCCCATTGTGGCGCTCGGTCCGAGTGTCCTATCAGCACCCTGCCGAAGTCGGACACAGGGCCACGGAGCACCTCTTTGCTGGCTCGCTGCACAGCAGCCAGTTCAACGGCATTACTTGGCCAGTCACTGGGCCGGACAGGCCGAAGCCTGGCCGTTTGCAGGAGCCCCTCAGCGTCAGTTCCCGCGAAAGCGAGCGCGTAGCCAACACTGGCCTGGACCAGTACAGCGTCCCGAACGGTAATGGAGTCCAAACTTGCCGCAAGAAAATCTGCGAGTGCCGGGCTGAGTGGTTTGGATGAGCTCAGCGCCCACTCCCACGCTTGCAGGATGGCACGGAATTGCGGCAAAAACATACACGCCTCACCCAAAGCGTCCGCAACACGGTCAGCAGATGCGGCAAAGGAAGCTACCCGCTCCTCTGGTGCCGGACTCACTAGTTCCCGGACTGCCTGGGCAACATCCACCACGTAGCTACTGCCACGGAAAACCAACTCTGCCCCGAGGACGCTATCCGTGATCTCGCTGATTGGGTGTCCGGGCCAGGGGCAGCAATCTGCGTTGAAGCACATGAGCGTCCGCCAGTGCTCGCGTCCTATGTACCACGCTTCAGTGATCTCCAGCGGAGTCAGACGGAGTCTTCCGGAGATAGCAGTTAAGAGGTCAACGTAGGGCGTTTCCCCCGGATCCACCCAGTCCTCCTGGCCGTAGATCACTAGGAGCACCCCTTCAGCTTCCGTGTCGCACAAGATCATGGAGACGAAGGCATCAGCGTAGTCGTCCAGCCACGAGCCCCCCGGCGGGTTTCCCACCGGAAGGTCCACCCGCACCGTTGCCCTGATACTCGAGTCCTGAGAGGTGATGCCCACCAAACTGCCGTACGGCATAAACCCCACCTGATGCGGAATGTAGGCCAATAGGTCCGCCGCCGTAGCGGCTCGGATCCGCTCTGGAGCGCCGTCCTTGGACGGCTCGTTGGGCAGGTCGTCGGAGGGCTCGCCGGACGGATCGCCGTAGGGATCAGGAGTGGGGGCAGGTTGTTTCGCTGAGCTTGTCATGGTTCCAGCGTGTTACGCCCCGACGCACCATCCAATGGCCCTCACCGTATATGTGCGCTGCCACCTGGCCAGCAACGGCTGTGGAGGGGAACTAGTCCTGGCGGTTCTCAGCTTTGTAGACGGCCTTACGGCGCCGGCGGTCAGCCAAGGCAACCCGCAAGGGAGGAACTGTGATTCCTTCGATGCGCATCCGGCGTCGAACTTCCTTGCGTGAAATCAGCACGCCCACCACTCCTGCCGCAAGTACCAGGAACTGCACGCTGAATGCCACACGGAAGGAGTTGAGCGAGTACAGATCGCCGCCGGAAAAACCCGTATTGTGCAGCACATCCAAGATGAGGCCAATCAGGTACATGGTCAGCAGAGACGCGCTAAATCCACCAATGTTGACAATTCCTGTGGCCGTTCCCATGCGATGAGCGGGGTTGAACGTCCGCGCGAAGTCGAATCCAATCATGGACGCCGGCCCGCCCAAGCCGAGCACCAGAATCAGCACTACCAGCAGCCACAGGGGCGCCTGTCCCGGGTACGTCAGCGTGACGGCCCACAGCACTGCTGTGATCGCTGCAATCAGCAGCACCATTGTGGAGCGACGTAACGGGTGCCGTGACACCCAGGTGCCCAGCAACGGGCCGCTCACAATACCCACCACCACAAACAAGCTCATCAGCGCCGCCGCAGTGCCGGCGGGAATATGAAGCGCCGAGAGCATAAAGGGATACCCCCATGTCATCACAAATACGGTGCCAGAGAACTGCGTAGCCCAGTGGCTCCAAAGACCCAAGCGCGTACCGGGCTGCTTCCAGGCCTTAGCCACGGCGTCCCCAATTTCACGAATTCCCGCGTGGATAACAGCGGGCTCGGACGACGTCGGCTGGTTACGAATCAGCGCGACCACCAGAATGCACGCCACCAGAGAAAGCGCTGCTGCACTGATAAATGCAGGGCTCCACCCAGCCGTGTGCAAAATCATGGCAAACGGGAGCACACTCAGGAGCTGGCCCAGCTGACCGGACATTCCAGTGAGTTGTGTCAGTAGCGGAATCCGTCGCGGCTCAAACCACGCGGGAAGCAACCTCAGGACGGAAACGAACGTCATCGCGTCCCCCGCACCAACCAGCACACGTCCCACGAGTCCTGCCTGGACAGACGTTGCGGCAGCCAACTGAAGTTGCCCCACAGCCATCAGCAGCGCACCAAAGGCAATCATCATCCGCGGGCCAAACCGGTCCACCAGCGCGCCCACAGGAATTTGAAGTGCCGCATAAACAAGAAACTGCAGCACGGTGAAAGCGGAGAGTGCAGATGCACTGGCGTGGAACCGCGCAGTGGCCTCCAGGCCCGCTACGCCGAAGCTGGTTCGCTGGGTAACTGCTACAAAATAAGCAAAAACACCGATACCCCAGACCAACCACGCACGCCCATTTTTCACCCCTGTAGTCTACCGCTGGCGCATAGGCGGAAGGGGCCTTCAGCTATGTGTCTTGCGACTCATCCCGGGAGGCCAAGTAAGCCTCCACCGCAGCACCAAGATCATCAGCGGAAGGAAGCTTGTCATCCGCATCAGCCAGTAGAGACTTGCGGCCCGTGGAATCGACCCGCTCATCGTATTGCTGTTCCAGATTGGTTACCACGCTCTGTACCTCAACGGATGAAGCCACCTGTTCACCGATCTGACGCTCCACTTCACGCCCAGCCTCACGCAGCCGATCCGTAGGCAACATCAAGGACGCCGCGGCGCCCAAGTACTCGAGCCCGGCCACAGCAGCCTGCGGATACTGCGCTTCAGCCAAGTAATGCGGCACATGCAAGGCATACCCCGTGACGTTGCGGCCGGCCTCGGCAAGCCTTACCTCCAGCACATGACCGATCGCTGCCGGAAGATCTACCGTGCCCTGCCAGGAGGACATGCCTTCGATGAGCTCGGGGCGGTTTCCATGCACCGTGACGCCGATGGGGCGCGTGTGCGGAACTGGCATAGGTATTGACTGCACCCATGCCACCTGATTGATATCCAGATTCCGAGCCAGCGAGACAACTGCTGCGCTGAAGCGCTCCCACTGCAGGTCTGGCTCCGGGCCGGTGAGGAACAGGAAGGGTTGCCCTAATCCGTCCAACAGGCGGTACAGCACCAAGCGTGGTGCCCGATACGCAGTGAGGTGATCCTGCACGAAGGTGATTCGGGGGCGTCGGGAACGGTAATCCACCAGCTGGTCAACGTCGAAGTAGGCCAAGGGCTTGGCTGGCAGCTTGGCCAACAACTCGGTGCTTATTTGACTCACTACTTGGCCTGCATCGCCAAACCCTTCAAAGCCCATCAGCAGGTTCAAACCCTGCAAATCTGCGGCTCTGACGTCAGCATTGAAGGCATACAAACCGTCGGGATCCATAAATGGGATGTACTCAAAATCTTCCACGCGGACCTCACTTTCTATACCCACAACGTTGTGGGTGCCCGGAAACATTCCGAGCACCCACAACGCTGTTCTCAACTGGCCCGCAACGGGCCATCAACGTACGGTTGTTATGCCTTCACATTCACATCAACAAACGGCGGCTTGACCACGCTGACGGGCAGCTGGCGTCCACGAATATCCAGCGCCAGCTCTTCGCCTAATTTCACAGACGGATCCACCAAGGCCAAAGCCACCCCGATACCCAACGTGGGTGAGAAGGTTCCGGACGTGGTCTGCCCGATCACGTTGCCAGCAGCGTCAAGCACGTTCACTTCCGCACGGGGAACGCCGCGACCTTGGGCCAGTAGCCCCACTGCCTTGCGGGGCGCCCCGTTGGCTTTCTGCGCAATAACGGCATCCCGTCCCCAGAATGTATCTTTCTTCCAGCCCACGGCCCAGCCAACTCCGGCCTCTACCGGGCTGATCGAGGTGCTGAGCTCATGCCCGTGCAGTGCATAGCCCATCTCTGTGCGCAAAGTATCCCGTGCTCCCAGCCAGGCAGCACGGCCGCCACGGGCCTCTACCTCTGTTGCCAAAGCTTCCCAGATCACCAAGGCATCCGCCCAGCGAGGAACAATCTCGTAACCGTGCTCCCCCGTGTAACCGGTGCGGCAAATGGTCAGCGGGATCACTCCATTGGGTCCGGACCATTCGGTATCCACGAAGGACATATAAGCCTCCGGCTGAGCCAGGCCCAGTGCTTCCAGCACGGCAGCGGAGTCCGGGCCTTGGACGGCAAATACGCCAAAATCAGTGTGCAGGTTCTGGATGGTCAGCCCGCTTCCCTCAGCGTGTGCTGCCTCCTGCAAACGCTCCACCACAGCTGCCGTATTGGCCGCGTTGGGTATCAGGAATACTTCGTCGTCACTGCGCAGGTAAGCGATCAGGTCGTCTGTCACACCGCCGTCGTCCGTCAGCGCCAACGTGTACTGCGCGCTCCCGGCTCCAATCCGATTCAAATCATTGGCCAGCGTCCGGTTGGCGAACTCGCGGGCCCCAGCACCCTTGATGATCGCCTTGCCCAAGTGTGAAACATCGAACAGGCCCACGGCGGTTCGCACAGCAGTGTGCTCAGCAACCACGCCCCCGCCGTCGTATTGAAGCGGCATTGCCCAGCCACCAAATTCTGCCATTTTGGCACCGTGCTGTGTGTGCCACTCGTGCAGCGGACCCTGAAGCAATGCGGTGGCTTGCTGGGCCGGAAGTGTGTTATCAGTCATGGCAGATACGGTACCGCAGGATGCCACCGCTTGGGTCTTGCCTTGGCAGGTTGCCACCGCGTGCGGATACGATCAAGAGACTCAACGAGCAACCCAGGACCTCAAATCCACGGTCCACCACCAGTGAGGAAGTTTATTTCCGTGATCACCACCCCCGAAATCACGCTAAGTGCTATTTCCAAGGACATTCGCAAGACCACCAGCAACGCCGTTGTTGTGGGAGTCGGGCAAGGCAGTGATGGTCCCGTACTGCTGGACGGGCCCCTCCCCGCCAAGGTTGCAAGCGCCCTGAAAGACTCACTGAGCGCTCTCGGCATCACCGGCGCGGCTGATGAAGTTCGCCGTCTCCCCGGAATCCCCGAGCTCAATTCCGATGTGCTGGTACTTGCTGGCGTTGGCAAGCTCACCGGCGCCTCCGGTACCGAGCTCAGCACAGAGGCCTTGCGCCGTGCCGCCGGTTCAGCTATCCGCCAGCTCGCTGGCCTGGACACCGTGGTTCTGGCCCTCCCGACCAACGACGTAGCTCACCTCGCCGCAGCGGCAGAGGGCGCCGCCCTCGGCGCCTTTTCCTACAACGGGCTCAAGACAGGCAAGAATCCCACGAAGGCCGTGGCAAATGTTGTCCTGTACAGCGCCGTCGCCACCGCTCCCGAGGCCAAGGTTGCCCTGCGCCGAGCTGTCATTCTGGCCAAGGCTGTGCACGCAACCCGCGTGCTGGTCAACGAGCCGCCAAGCCACCTCTACCCTGAGACCTTCGCTGAAGCCAGCAAGAACCTGGCCAAGGGCCTGCCGGTCAAAGTCACCGTGTTGGACGAAAAGCGCCTCGAAAAAGAGGGCTATGGCGGAATTCTGGGTGTTGGTCAGGGATCCTCGCGTCCACCCCGCTTGGTCAAGGTTGAGTACACCCCGGCCAAGGCCAAGGCCTCGCTGGCTCTGGTGGGCAAGGGCATTACCTTCGACTCCGGTGGAATCTCCCTGAAGCCAGCAGCATCCATGATGACTATGAAGTCGGACATGGCCGGAGCCGCAGCCGTGCTCAACGCCCTTCTGGCAATTGCCGAGCTGGCTTTGCCCATCAAGGTCACC
>JABBNV010000111.1 GCA_019352125.1 Acidobacteriota bacterium
CCAATGACCAGCACCGCTACGATGGCGATGACAATGAGCTCGCCCGAATTGATTCCAAACACCTTAGGAGAATACCCTTTCAGCCCTGCTGGCAGCGACTTGAAGCGCCGCGGTTACTGTTGGTTCAACACCCTGTGGATCCCGCGGACCAGTTGAGCCCACATGCCGGAGCCAGCCGTGGACGAATCACTTGACGAAACAGCGGCTAGGTCAGCGCCTGCTGACTGGCTGTTCTGATAGCTCTGCGCTGCCAACTCGGTGCTGAGCGTGGTCAGTTGATCCGCCGGAATATCCGAGGTGACAGCGTAGAGGGCCTTGGGTGTGGTGTAGACGGCCTGCCAGGGGATTCCCGCCCTGGCCCACAGCTGGTGGTTCCCGGAGCTACTGCTGACCGGAACGGTGGCGGTACTGGCGCTAAAGCCGTCCACCAGCACGCTATTACCGGTCATAATGTTGATCGGCGCACCGGCGGACCTCACCGACTCGGGAAGGTCCTTGATGCGCTGCTCATATACGGTCAGCGAGTGTGCGCCGTCCGAAAAAGTGAGCATCAGCGTCGGCACACCGGCCAGCACAAACCCCTGCGCGGCGCTTCGCCGGTATCCCCACTGATCCAGTTGCGGGCAATCCCAGCCCGACTCTTCCAAAGCGCCAAGCTCAGCACTGGCCACGGATGCTGCCAGCACGGCCCCACCGGCGGACTTGGCTGGTTCAGCAGGCCAGGATTTTACCAACGTGGTCTCGTCAATGCTGGCTAACGGCCGGGCCTCACGAGTGCTGCCCGGATCCGCGCCCAGCATGAACACAGCCCCGCCCAGGAGCAGGGTCACGCTTGCCAGACTCCCGCTCACTAGCAGGACTTTGTGAGCGGAAGTCTTCCGCCGAAATGGCAACTCCAGGGACTCCCTGCCAGTGGTGTGCACCGCGTTAGTCGCGGCCAAAATGCGCAGGGTGAGGTCGTCGGCTGGAGGTGGGCCAGGCATTCCTCCCCGTAGCTTCCGGGTAGCGTCGGGACATTCGTCAATAGGTTCATCGTCCCCGGTACGGTGACTAGTCCAACCCATGAGTGAGGCTAGTTCACGCCCATGATGCGGCGAAGTTTCAAGCGCGGCTTGGCAGCTTCCGCAGTCCGGCCAGGCGCCCGGTGCGCCAGAGACTCGCGTAGCATGGTGCGGCCGCGGTGAATGCGTGAGCGCACGGTGCCCAGCTTGACATCCAGCGCTTCGGCAACCTCGTCATAGGAGAGGCCTTCCAAATCACACAGGACGACGGCGGCACGGAAGTCCGGCGGCAGCGCTTCCAAGGCGGCAGCAATATCAAGATCCAAGTTGTTGAACTCAAAGCTGCGCTCCGGCCCCGGCTCCCGCCCTGGAAGGCGAGACTCGGCGTCGTCGGCTAAAGAGTCAAAGCGAATGCGTTGCTTACGACGCGCCTGATCCAGGAACAGATTGGTCGTGATGCGGTGTAACCAGCCATCCAGTGTTCCTGGTTTGAAGTTGGCCAGGGAGCGGAAGACACGAACAAAGACCTCTTGAGTGAGATCCTCCGCGTCAAACTTATTGCCGGTCAGCCGGTAGGCCAGCCTAAAAACCTTCGCGGAGTGATTGGTGACGACTTCCTCCCACGTGGGCATCACCCATTCTTCAGGCGCCAGCAGCTCCGCTGCGACATGGTCTACGTGTGCCATCTCATTCCTCCTGGCCGGCGAACCGGTGAGCTGCCACCGAGTGGTGGTCACCTCTGTGTCTTAATTCTGCCAAAGTTTTCTGTATCTTTGCTGTGCGCCCCCTCAATTCAGCGCTGGGCGCACAAGATAGTTGGCACGCAGTAGGCTTGAGGCAGTATTTTGGGAAGTTCAGGTTTTTAGACACTGGTTACGCTGCCGTGTGGTGGCACTTGAGAGAAGAAAGTTGATAGCCGCATGAGCGCCGACAAATCCACCAGCTGGTCCTACACCGAGGGTCTGCCCAGCGAGGATGAGGTGCTGTTGCGTGCCCGCGAAAGGTCTCACGAGTTGGGCGTTGCCCCCGTAAGCCCAGGTGTGGGAGCAGCGTTGACGGTGTTGGCAGCCGCATCCAAAGCGCAGACTGCCGTAGAGATTGGTACCGGAGCGGGCGTTTCTGGCGTGTGCTTGTTGCGTGGTTTGAGCAAGAATTCGGTACTGACCACCATCGATGTGGACGTTGAGCATCTCAAGGCCGCACGCGAGGCTTTTGCCGAAGCGGGATCACCTGCTAATCGCACTCGCACCATTTCGGGGCGCGCTGCCGACGTGCTGCCCCGGCTCACCGATGCCGCCTATGACTTGGTGTTCATCGATGGGGACAAGCAATCCTTCCCCAGCTATCTGGAGCAAGCCGTTCGGCTGTTGAAGGCCGGCGGATTACTGATCATCAACGATGCTCTGGACAAGGACAGGGTTTCGGATCCCGCCATTCGTGAAACGAGCACCGTCACTCTGCGGCAGGTGGGCAAGGCCGTCCGCGAGAATGAGAATCTCTTCAGCTCCCTGCTGCCTACGGGCGATGGTTTGCTGCTGGCCGTCAAGCGGTAAACTCGCGCAGGCCCTTCTCAGTGTCTGTTCCGAGTGGTAGTCCTGAGGTATGGATACTCACGGCATATCAGACGATTCCACTGATCCTTTAAGTTCCCTGCGCTTAGTTCCACTACCGGGCAGCGAACGCGTAGAGGCCCCCGGGTTCGCCGCCCTGCGGGCCGTACCAGTGCGGCCGGACGCTCCTGTCACAGCCACCTTGGTGTTACGCCGCAAGGCTGAACCAAGCGATGCTGATTTCGCTCAGGCGCTAACCTCCGCACAACTGGAACAACAATTTGGTGCGTCCACAGAGGACGTGGCTTTGGTTCATAACACTCTGGAGCCGCTGGGTGTCACCGTGCTCAGTACCGACGCGGCTTCTCGGCGAATCCAGATCCAGGGTCCTGCCGCTACCATGACGCGAATTTTTGGCACTTCGCTGATGGAGGTAGCCCCAGCGGATCAGCAAGGAAATGGGCAACGGCACCGCACAGGAGCGCTCAGCATTCCCCAGGCGTGGAGCGGTGTGGTGACAGCAGTGCTGGGACTCGATAACAGGCCCCAGAGCCGAGCGCTCTTTCGACTAGCCCCGGCTTCGTCCCGGGGCACCTCCTATACGCCCATCGAGTTAGGCTCCGTCTACAACTTCCCCACCACTTCGGACGGCACGGGAACCAGCATTGCCATTGTGGAGTTGGGAGGCGGATTTGCCCAGCAGGAATTGGACACGTACTTTTCCTCTCTCAACGTGAAACCCGCGCCGGTAAGGGTGGTGTCAGTTGATGGTGCCAGCAACGTTGCAGGCACGGATCCCCAAGGTGCCGATGGCGAAGTCCTGTTGGATCTGGAGGTGGCCGGAGCCCTTGCCCCCGGCGCGCAATTAGTGGCGTACTTCGCGCCGAACACTGACGCGGGGTTTGTGAACGCCCTCAGCGAGGCCGCTCACGCAGACACACCACCGGCCGCCATCAGCATTAGTTGGGGAGCAAGCGAAGATTCCTGGACCGCTCAGGCAAGGACGGCGCTGGATCAGGCAGCGGCAGACGCGGTGCTGTTAGGCGTCACAGTGATAGCTGCGGCCGGGGATGACGGCAGTACGGACCGGGCGGCCGACGGCACCGCACATGTTGATTTCCCTGCCTCGAGTCCACACATTCTGGCCTGTGGCGGCACCCGGCTGGAAACCGACGCAGCAGGCAAAGTCACCAGCGAAACAGTCTGGAACAACGGAAAGGGTGCTGGAGCTACCGGCGGGGGCATCAGCCATGCGTTCCCCCTGCCTGGCTGGCAAAAGAGCGCTGGTGTACCAACTGCTCCCACAGGGATTCCCCTTTCAGCAGGTGGCCGCGGGGTCCCCGATGTGGCAGCAGTTGCAGACCCACAAACGGGGTATCAAGTGTTGGTGGATGGAACGAACAGCGTCATTGGCGGTACCAGCGCCGTGGCTCCCCTGTGGGCTGCCCTAGTATCCCGGCTCAGCCAAGAAGTGGGCAAACCCCTAGGGCTGATTCAAACATTGCTGTACGCCTCCGCGAGCGCTGGCCATGTTGGGCCAGGGTTCCGCGATATCACCAGCGGCAATAACGGTGCCTTCGCGGCGACGACGGGGTGGGACGCATGCACCGGACTGGGCGTCCCCAATGGTGGTGCGTTGATCTCCGTGGTGAGTAGGTAAGCCCCTAAGGGGTAACGCCTACTAGACATTCTTTGAGCTCGGCCGCCTCGGCAACATTGAGCTCTACAACCAATCGGCCGCCACCTTCGAGCGGAACGCGCATAATCAAACTGCGCCCCTCTTTAGTGACCTCCATTGGACCGTCGCCGGTTCTGGGCTTCATGGCTGCCATATGGAATTCCCCTTCGATAAGCGGATATGGAATCCTTCGAGGATCCCCTATCCGCGAGACAAATAAGGCAAAGACGCAACGGGGTACCGTCCAATCCGTGCCAGCAAACTTCGCTTGCTTATGTAGGTTCGCTCACACCATTATCTCGCAGATCACACTGAGGGGCCAATCGCGGCCGCCGGTTCGCCTGTTGCTTACGGCGGATAGTCTCCCCCACCGGGCAACTGCGTCCAATCCCATAGCCAGGCGACCCACACAATTTGAAGCAGCACAAACATGAGCACAACGCTGCCTCGGTAGGCACGCGAACGGGAGATCGCTGCTGCCGCCAGGGCTAGCGGGAACAGGGGAAGCAACATTCTGAAGGTGCTGGTTTGCGGGTCCAGAAACGCCAGGATGTACACAAAATACGCGGCACACCACAGACGAAGCTCCACCCCAATACTGCGTACGGGGCGCGAATTCAGTAGGAGCCCAAATCCAACCACCAGCAGCAGTAACAGCACCGGTCCCGCATAAGGCCCGACCAGGAAGATGCTTTCCTTCAGCCACGGCAGGAAGGGCACCAGCGTCCCGCCACGCCAGGCTGTCTCCGAGTCCGTGTACGCCGTCAGTTCCCCCGTGGTCAGCCACGCGATGGTAGGCCAGGCCACGGCAGCAAGGGCACTGGTTGCCAGCAGCAAGGCTAATCGCACTACCGTGCCTGGTGTCAAAGAGGTTCCATAGCGACGGTGGCTAACAAGGCGCACCACCGCGAAGGCCACCACCATGAGGGCAAAGGGTGCACCCGTGGGCCGAGAGAGCGCCAACAGCAGCACCACAGGCATCGCGGTGAGGTAGCGACCTCGCACCAAGAGGTACAACGCCGCAGCCAGAAGCAAGGTGTTCATTGATTCCGCGTAGGGAATCTGCAGCACTGGAGAAACGGGGAAGGTGAGGAAGAAGATGACGCCCCACAGCGCCGTCGTCGTGGAAGCAAAATGCCGGAATAGGCGGTAAATGATCAAGGTGGCGCCCAGGGCGCAAAGCACGGATACCGCGGGGGCCAGCACCAGCCACGGTAATGCAGTAGCCAGGCTCAAGGCCTTCACTAGTAGCGGGTACAGCGGGTAAAAGGCCCACGGATTTTCCTGAGCGACGCCGGTAGCGGTGCGCGGAATAACGGAGGGATATCCCGAATCGAAGATGGTGCGGTACCAGGTGCTGTCCCAGAAATTGATGAAATGCAAATAGTCAGGGGAAGAGGAGCCCCACGGGTTGACCCCTTGGTGCTGGCCTATAGCTGCGAAGATGGCCCAGGAAATGAGCCTGGATACGGCAAAGATCAGGCCCACCTGAACCCACCAAGGCCACCGCCGTACTGCCTGCTTCAGGTACGCGCCCAGCACCCACGGAGTGGCGCTAATGGAGTCCACCTCGGGTTCGACGGAATCAAGGGATGCCTCAGATTCCCGCTCCCCCGTGCGGTCACGGATTGACACGGGCCCAACAATCATCACTGTGGTCATTGACCAAACCAATGGCTTGCATGGCGGCGTAGGCAGTGGTTGGCCCAATGAACTTGAATCCGTGCTTCTTTAGCGCCTTGGCCAGCGCTACGGATTCGGGAGTCTGCGAGGGTATCGGTTCGCCCGGTAGCCTCGGCTCCTGCGGTGCGTAGGAGTGAACCAGAGATTCGAGACCCTCCCCGCTGCGAAGGTCCAAGATCGCCTGAGCATTGGCAATGACTGCCAGAATCTTGGCCCGATTTCGCACAATGGCTGCGTCCGCCATCAACCTGGAGACATCGTCGTCAGAAAACTTGGACACTACTTCGGGATCAAAATTGGCAAATGCCGTCCTGAACGCCTCACGCTTGCGCAAAATGGTGATCCAGCTGAGCCCGGATTGAAAGGCTTCGAGGGACAGCCGTTCAAACAAGTCTCGCTCGCCGGATACGGGCCGTCCCCACTCCTGATCGTGATAGCTCTCATAGAGTTCATCGCCAACCATCCCCGGCCAGGGACAACGTATACGGACCCCTGCTGCACCAGCGACGCTCATTCCTGCGGCTCCTGAATGGGTGCAGGCCGTGTGGATTGCGCTACCGCAGCCGTCAGGCTCTCGATTTCTGCCTCTTGCCGGGCCAGCCGATCCCGCAGGATGTCCAACACCTCGTCCACCTGATCCATGCGGTAACCACGGAGCCCCAGGGAGAAGCGCACAGTGTCAATGTCCGCAGCCTGCGGATCAGCAGGCAACAGCACCGGTGGCAAATTGGCCACAGGATCCGCCATTCCGTCAGTCATCACTGCAGGGACGTCGGCACGTGGGCGGCGCAGGCCAAGAACGTACAGGGCCACGGCCCCAGCCACCAGCACCGCAACTACCACCAAAAAATAGCTCACGCCTCTATGGTGCCAGATCTAGCTGTGGGCAGGCAGTCTCCCGTTCACCTTCGCGCAGCAGTCACCAGAGCTACGGCCTCCTCCGCCGTATCGACTACCTGCAGAATGTTCAGATCCGCTGCGGACACTAGGCCCTCCCCCACCAAAGAGGTTCGGATCCATTCCAGCATGGGGGACCAAAATTGCGTTCCAACCAACACTATGGGGAAGCGGGTCACTTTCTGCGTCTGGACCAGCACCATTGCCTCAAACAGCTCATCCAGTGTGCCCAACCCGCCCGGCAGCACTATGAACCCTTGCGCGTACTTGACGAACATGGTTTTGCGGGCAAAAAAGTAGCGAAAGTTCACGCCTAGGTCCACCCACTCGTTGAGGCCCTGTTCAAAGGGCAGCTCAATCCCCAGACCAATAGAGAGCCCCTTGCCAGCCACTGCGCCCCTGTTAGCCGCCTCCATTGAACCGGGGCCGCCGCCGGTGATCACGGCCAGGCCCGCCTCGGCCAGTAACTGACCTACCTGCACCCCAGTTTCATAAGCGGGCGTTCCCGGCGGAGTTCTGGCAGAGCCAAAAACGCTCACGGCCGGGCCAATATTGGCCAACGCTCCAAAACCCTCCACGAACTCTCCCTGAATTCGCAGCACGCGCCAAGGATCTGAGTGGGTAAATTCGCCGCTGGGTTTCGTGTCCAGCAAGCGTTGATCCGAGGTGGACCCGACAGCTTGCGCCCGGCGAAGCTCCACAGGGCCCCTGTGCCGGGTGGGGACTGACGTGGCGTTATTGTGCGGAGTGGCGTTATTGCGCGGAGAACTCATAGACCAAGGCTAGCCGCAGATTCCATATATACCGGAGTGCATCAATTCAAGGTAAATTCACAGCAAAAATAATGGTGATTTTCATCTCAGGAGGATCTCAATTTCGCCAATTGGGCCGATATCGGCCGTGAGAGGCTTAATTGTTCGGTACCTTATCCTGTATGACAAGTCACACTGAGCAGCCCGCTTTAGTTGAGCTGAATGCCGTAAACAAGCATTTTGGCGCCCTGCACGTGTTGCAAAACATCAACCTGCAAGTTCGCCGTGGCGAGGTAGTGGTGGTGATTGGCCCGTCGGGCTCCGGCAAGTCCACGCTCTGCCGCGCCATCAACCGGCTGGAAACTATTGACGACGGCGAGATCAAGATTGATGGCAAGGTCCTACCTGCTGAGGGCAAGGATTTGGCGAAGTTACGTGCCGACGTCGGCATGGTCTTTCAGTCTTTCAACCTGTTTGCCCACAAGACGATTCTGGAGAATGTCACGCTCGGCCCCATCAAGGTGAAGGGCGTATCCAAGGCTCAGGCTGACAAGGACGCCATGGCCCTGTTGGAACGCGTGGGTGTGGGCGCCCAGGCGGATAAATTGCCAGCGCAACTCTCCGGTGGGCAGCAGCAGCGAGTTGCCATTGCCCGCGCCCTGGCAATGAAGCCCAAAGTAATGCTTTTCGATGAGCCAACCTCCGCGTTGGACCCAGAAATGATCAATGAAGTCCTCGACGTGATGGTGGGTCTGGCCAAAGAGGGG
>JABBNV010000112.1:0-2638 GCA_019352125.1 Acidobacteriota bacterium
ATTGAGGTGAATTTTTGGTGCACATGCTGATGCCTTTGGCCCTCCAAATGGCAAGCGCAGAACTAACAGCGCAAGCTTTGTTGACCAGCACATGGAAAGCCATTGTGGCCATAGTGATTGGCGTGATTCTGTGGGGCGTGCTTCGTTTTGTGGTGGGCCGGCTGGTCCGTCGAGTGCGCAGCGGTGCGGAGATTTTCCAGCAGCGCGCTATGAAGTGGGCACATCCAGTACTCCGCCAGTTGGATTCAGAACGCCGAGCCCTGCGCGCGCAGACCATCGGGGCGTTACTGTCCTCCGTGGCCACCGTGACGCTGGTCCTCATCGTGTTCTTTTACGTACTCATCGCCTTCAACGTCAACATCGGCCCGCTGCTGACGTCCGTGGGAATTTTGGGTATAGCCATTGGTTTTGGCTGCCAGCAGCTCATCCGTGACTTCCTTGCTGGCATCTTCATCACCCTAGAAGACCAATACGGCATTGGGGACGTGATTGAGACCAGCGAAGTTGTGGGCGTCGTGGAATCACTAGGTCTGCGTATTACCCGCGTCCGGGCCGACGACGGCACCATCTGGTACCTGCGCAACGGCGAGATTTTGCGCGTCGGCAACCGGTCACAAGGTACTTACCAGTCCCCCGATGAAGAGAGCCCCGAGTGAGCACACCCATGAGCATTTCCGGCGCTGAGCCTGAGTTCAGCTTTTACGACGCGGCTGGCGGGCATGAAACTTTTGCCAAGTTGGTGCATGAATTTTACAAAGGAATTGCCGCCGACGATCTCCTCCGGCCCATGTACCCCGAGGAGGATCTAGCCCCTGCTGAACGACGCATGGTGATGTTCTTGGAGCAATATTGGGGAGGCCCACGCACCTATCTGGAGGAGCGCGGACACCCTCGGCTCCGGATGCGGCACATGCCGTTTGCCGTGACTCCTGCCGCGCGAGACCACTGGCTTGCACACATGCGTGCCGCCGTTGACACCCTGTCGCTGGCGCCACTTCACGAGGCAACCTTGTGGGATTACCTGGAGCGTGCTGCCCATTCGATGGTCAACTCGGCCTAGTTTTGGTGCGCCTGAGCTGATTCTGCCTGCTTAACCTGCGGCGGCGATCTGGGCCACGGCAAACACCAGCGATCCCGCAATCACGGCGGCGAATCCACTCAGCCACAGAGCTGCGGGAACATGTGTGAATCGGCTCAAAATGTAGGCATCGGAACTGGACAGTTCACGGCGCCGGCGGGTGTGTACGCTGAGCACGTTGAACCAATCGCGCACAGCCCCCACCAGCAGAGCCATGCCCAACCCCAGAGTCACCCAGCCAGTGGTTAGCGGGTCCGCAAACCACACCAACGCCACGGCAACAGCGGCACAGCCAACGGCTATCACTACCCCCTGCAGATTTCGTACAAACAGCAGGGTAAGTAGTAGCAGGACCGAGCTCACGGACAGTGCCGCGCCCGCGTAGCCCTGCAACGCTGCCCAGATAAGAGTTGCTCCCACCACGGCCGGGGCCGGGTAGCCCCAGAATCCGCTCCACGCCTGGCCCAGTTTGCCGCGGCCCGCACTGTAGGTGGTGCCCGAATGGTCAAAACGAAAGTGCAAGCCCTTGATCACGCGGCCCGTCATCAGTGCAGCAAATGCATGGCCCAGTTCATGAACAACTGTCACAAACAGGCCAAAAAACTGCCAGCTGCCTCGTGGCACGGAAGCCAACGCCACAGCTGCGAGCACCAGGAACAGCACCCAACCGCTCACGGCCACCGGGGCTCCCGGAACAAACCCCGCCACCAACTTGTCCCACCACTGCGACAGCATCAGAAAACCCGCGCCAGCATCAAAACACCAGCGCTGGACGTACCAGCACGTGCCCGCCCGGACCACTCAGCCGTTTCCACCGTTGAGCGGTGAATACTTCAACACTTTGACCCGGCACAGCAAAGCCCAGGGCATAGACGGCAAAGGCAGCGCCCGTGGGCAGTTCCGGAGTCGCCCCATCAAGTGGTCGCCCCCACACGGTGGCCCGCATGTTGTTCACAATCAATGCCCCAGACTGTTCTGGAAGGGAATTCGCCACGTCACGAATGCCCTCTCGCGCTGCATCGAGCAACTTCCCGCCGTCCAGGGAGTTGGTGTGCTCCCAACCGCCGCGCGGTGGGCTCATGCCTGCCCACGTCTCGCGAACTTCCATCGGTGGAAGCGGTAGCGTCAGTTCCGTCTCCCCCATCCGCGCCAGCCGGTCCGAAACGGCAGCCAGGGCTACGGTGACGTCGGCCGTGGAAGTGCGGGCAAGCGCCATGGTGCGCAGTCCCAAAATGGTCGGTGTGCCTTCACCCAAAAGCCGGGGCCGCAGGAGACAAACGTACGCGGCAAGTACGTTACCGGCCCCCTGAAGCCGAATAGCGCCGTCGTCGGCCGCCCTGGCGCGTGCCACGAAGGTGCGCAAATCCGCCACCGTGGCCTGATCAGCCAACTCGATCGATGTCTCCATGTTGGGCTCAGTCATGACGCTCTACCCTGCTTCCGTAGTCTGCGGACGACGGCGGAACGCGACTTGCGGCCCCAACCATGTCTCCAGGGCGTGCCGGTGAGCAGCGGTGAGCCGCACGGGGGCCCCCGATTCCCGGTCGACGAGCACCATCG
>JABBNV010000112.1:2648-3116 GCA_019352125.1 Acidobacteriota bacterium
GACGCCCGCGCATAGACCTTGGACCCGTCCGGCTCTGCCACCGTGTAACCAAAATCGAAGCTGGAGCCACCTAACCTGGTCACCCAAATATTTACCAGCACAGCTTCCGGGCGAAACACCAGCGGAAGCAAATACTCGATTTCGTGCCGCCCCACCAGGGTGAACAGCTCTGACCCGATCAGATGCTCAAAAGTTTCGTTCGGATCCACCCCCGGCCCCGCGGCCTCCCCCAAAGGGGTGTGTGTCAGCTGAACCCGGGCGTCTTCCAGGTATTGCAAAAAAGTGACGTTGTTCACGTGGCCATAGGAATCTATGTCACCGAAGCGGATCTGTAAGGGTATCTGGATGACGTTTGCCATACCCCCATCTTGCCAACATCCCCCGCGCTGCGGGTAATCAACAGCAGTTCTCAGCAGTTTTCGCGTCGTACCGCGAGATCTTGGGTAACTATGCCTGCATCTGCTGACG
>JABBNV010000112.1:3126-8300 GCA_019352125.1 Acidobacteriota bacterium
CAGCACGGCCATGCGGGCTTTTGAGCCATGCACGCTGCCGTCTAGAGTCATCTCATGACCGAAAATGTTGCCAGCACTGACCCCACGGAAATCCTCCTTGATCTGCTGGACCTCAGTGACGCTGAGGGCGCCCGCACTGACGAGGACATCTTCGTAGGCACTTCCATGAAACGGCCCGGAGGCCGCGTCTTCGGTGGCCAGGTGCTCGCTCAATCTATTGTGGCCGGTAGCCGGACGGTTGAAGCGGACCGGGCAGTGCACTCGATGCACGGTTACTTTCTGCGACCCGGAGATGCTGAAGCCCCCATCACCTACGGCGTACAAAAGCTCCGCGACGGCCGTTCGTTTTCGGCCCGTCGAGTTCATGCTTACCAAAACGGCGTCCCCATCCTGTCCATGATTGCTTCGTTCCAGCTAGCAGACACGGGGCTGGACCATCAAGACCAGATGCCCGAGGGCATTCCAGATCCGGAGACGCTGCCCAGCACAGCAGAACTCTTGGAGGGCATCGACCATCCGGTAGCGCGCGAATGGTCCTCCGAGCGCCCCTTCGACGTGCGGCATGTGGGTGAACCGCTGTACTTGAAGGCTCCAGAAGTCTCCGTGGCACAGCAGGCAGTCTGGGTAAAGACGTTTAGCAAATTGCCGGATGATCCGATCTTGCATCGAGCCGCGCTGGCGTATGTCAGTGATTACACCCTGTTGGAGCCCACCCTGCGGAAGCACGGGGTGGCATGGACCAGCCGCGGGATGAGCGTTGCGAGTCTGGACCACGCCATGTGGTGGCACCGCCCAGCAAGGGTAGACGAGTGGCTGCTCTACGTGGCTGAGTCTCCGAGTGCCTCGAATTCACGTGGTTTCAACCTGGGTAAGTTTTTTAGCCGCGACGGCGTCCTGGTAGCCTCGGTGGCCCAAGAAGGTATGATCCGAATCCCCCAGTAATGACCCAAGACAAAGCGCGTGGCCCCGGTGTTATGAAAACGCCGGGGCTACGCGCTTAAGTTCACAGATTTGGCATGGTTTAGTCGCGAGTCAGGCGTCGGTGCGTGACTCGGTGCGGACGGGCCGCATCGGCGCCAAGTCGCTCCACCTTGTTCTCCTCATACGATTCGAAGTTACCTTCAAACCAGTACCAGTTGGCCGGATTATCCTCCGTGCCTTCGTAAGCCAAGATGTGTGTGGCCACTCGGTCCAGGAACCAGCGATCGTGGCTGACCACAACAGCACAGCCGGGGAATTCGAGGAGAGCGTTCTCCAGGCTGCCCAACGTTTCCACGTCCAGGTCATTAGTGGGCTCATCGAGGAGCAAGAGGTTTCCACCCTGCTTCAGGGTCAGCGCCAGGTTCAAACGGTTACGCTCACCGCCGGAGAGTACGCCAGCCTTCTTCTGCTGATCCGGGCCCTTGAATCCAAAGGCCGCAACATAGGCACGTGAAGGCATCTCCACATTGCCCACTTGGATGAAGTCGAGTCCATCGGAGACCACCTCAAACAGCGTCTTCTGCGGATCGATTCCGCCACGGCTCTGGTCCGCGTAGGAGATCCGTACGGTCTCGCCAACCTTCAGGTTTCCACCGTCCAATGGCTCCAGACCCACAATGGTCTTAAACAGCGTGGTCTTACCCACACCGTTGGGACCAATCACGCCCACAATCCCGTTGCGGGGCAGGCTAAAGCTCAATCCATCAATCAGGGTGCGATCTTCGAAACCCTTGACCAGCTTGTCAGCCTCAAGCACGATGTCACCCAAGCGCGGTCCCGGCGGAATCTGAATCTCTTCAAAGTCCAGCTTTCTGGTGCGATCTGCCTCGGCAGCCATCTCCTCGTAGCGAGCCAGACGTGCCTTCGACTTGGTCTGCCGGCCCTTGGCGTTGGAGCGAACCCACTCCAGCTCTTCGGTAAGACGCTTAGCCTGCTTGGCGTCCTTCTTGCCCTGCACCTCAAGACGGGCGCGCTTCTTCTCCAGATACGTGGAGTAGTTGCCCTCGTAGGGGTAGAGGCGACCGCGGTCCACCTCACAGATCCATTCAGCCACGTGGTCCAGGAAGTACCTATCGTGCGTTACGGCCAGGACTGCACCGTGGTAGCTGCTCAGGTGCTGCTCCAACCACAGCACGCTCTCCGCATCCAAGTGGTTAGTAGGCTCATCGAGCAGCAGCAGATCAGGCTTTTGGAGCAGCAACTTACACAGCGCAACGCGACGGCGCTCACCACCGGATAGCACGGTTACGTCTGCGTCCCCGGGCGGGCAACGCAGAGCGTCCATAGCCTGCTCCAGTTGGGAATCCAGATCCCATGCATCAGCAGCGTCGATGGCTTCCTGCAACTTGCCCATTTCCTCCAGCAGGACGTCAAAGTCCGCGTCGGGGCTGGACATCTCCTCGGAAATTTCGTTGAAGCGCTGAATCTTGCCGTAGATCTCGCCAACGCCCTCTTGGACGTTACCCAGCACGGTCTTTTCTTCGTTCAGGGGCGGTTCCTGGAGCAGAATACCCACCGTGTACCCCGGGCTCAGGCGAGCCTCACCGTTGGACGGTGTATCCAGGCCAGCCATAATTTTCAGAATGGTGGACTTACCAGCGCCGTTTGGCCCCACCACACCGATCTTCGCCCCCGGGTAGAAGGACATGCTTACGTTGTCGATGATTACCTTGTCGCCAACAGCCTTGCGGGTGTTGGTCATTGTGTAAATAAATTCCGCCATGCATCAAATCTATCGCCTGCAGCCGGTTAACTCACATTTCGCTTCAGTTCCAGCGCGTGCCTGCTCCACCAGTGGCTTTATCCACCGCAGAATTTCTTCTACCTCTGGATTTTTCCGATACAACAGCAGAGCTAGCGCTGATCCCCGATGAAGCATTTTCCGTCACCGAGTACTGGCAGGATGGACATGGAAACTTTCCCATTGCGAATCTGGCCAAAGACACAATCAGCGTTTACTTTCCCCGCCGCTTGGATGGAGTCCACGTCCAGCCCGGTGGGTGTCTTGCCAATCGAGACTTCAATGTCATTGGCTGCCAGCCCAGCGGTTCCCATTGCCGTCCGCATTTGGTCTGTAGAAGGCTTGGGCGAACTGGCAGCTAGTTGGGTCAGAGCAGCCTCAACCTTTGGCTTGAGTGCAAGTGCCGCAGCATCAGGCGCCGTGCTGGGAACGGCACCCGACTTGCTCGTATCCGCTGGGGTTGCCCCCGCACTCTGGATGGGTGTGGACGGCTCTGCGAGGGTGTCATTGCCCGCAGTAGAAGTCGCTGAAGCTTTGGCGCCCGTGCTGGTTGCACCTGCAGCACTTGAAGTAGCAGCGTCCAGAGAGCCTTGACCGGGTGTACATGCTGCCAAAGCCAGCACACCAGCAACGGCAATAGCACATACCACTCGACGCGATGACTGGCGGGAGATGTTCACACTCGCCATTGTGTCATGTGACGGTGAGTCTCAGAACGCCACCTTCTCCGATTCAGCCTCCGAATCCACCCCGTCCAAGACCTCACCGGTTTCGAGATTCACGTTGCGTAGTGCATCCGAGGTTGTAGAATCCTCTGATTCGCTACCCTCCGCGTCGTCGTACCTCGACTCCCCCACAGAGCCGCTTCCGCCGTCGTCAGCTTTCGAATCGTCTCCAGCCGCCGCGTCTGAGAAATCACCGGTGCGATGCGTTCCATTCGATCGCTTCAAGGTTCCTACCCCAAAGCGCATGTCGTGGCCTATGGCCTCCGCTTCAATATCCGCACTGGTCCCGGAGCGGCCCTCCGCGTTGGTCCATTGACGCAACTTGAGCCGCCCGTAAACAATGACGCGATCGCCCTGCTTAATGCTGAAAGTAGCGTTGGCAGCCAGGTGCCTGTAGCACGTCACACCAAACCAATTGGAGTGACCATCCTGGTATTGCCCGGTATCCCTGTTGAAGATGCGGTCCGTGCAGACGAGTCGAAAACTCGTTTGCGCATCGCCGTTTTGTGTCTGTCGATTAGTCACCTCGGTGGCTACGAAGCCACGCACCGTGATCATGTCATTCATGGTTTACTCCTCTACTAGGCCGAGGCGTCCCGGCCGAATCCGATACATCCAGCCAACGTCCTGGATGACGATTCAGAAAGCCTCACGAATGCGTATGTGTGCTTCCGAATCGCCCAGTGGCGTTGTAGAGGAGAAGTCAGGCCCCCAGTGCTGGTAATTTAGTACTGGTCACTTTCGTGGCCTCGCCTCGGTAGCTCAGCGGATAGAGCAGGAGCCTTCTAATCTCTTGGTCGTGGGTTCGACTCCCGCCCGGGGCACCAGATATGGCTCTGACCTGTGGTTTTACTGTTTTGGCCGGGTGCGCCGAGGTGCCAGATCACGTTCTATTCACGTAATTGAACGAAAAGTTGATCACGATTTTGACATTTTCAGGGCCTATTTCGGCTCCACTTGAGGTCACGCTTTTTCAATCGGCGCGCATAGAATCAGCGGAAATCCGCGGTTTTCCCCGGCGCGAGCGATCTACGACAGTGACTGCCAATAATTGGCGCTCCGATCGTCCTACTCACGGCACTGACGACCGTTGGATAGCCGAGAACTTCCCTCAAGACTGCAATCAGCCCGGCACAGCGGATCCGACCTTAAAGCTCACGCAATTCGGCAAAATTGCCTTAAACCACCAGCCCAACGGTCGGCTGCGGCAGATCCATTCCAACTCTGTTGCCATCCAGCCGGCCAGAAACTGAAGCCGACCCGCATGGGGAACCCCTACCGGGCACTTTTGCCCCGTCACCCACTCAGCACAAAAATTCCATCCGGAAATTCAGCGAAGTCCCTCGAACCAGATGCAGAGAATACGCTCACTGACCACGGTGACTCAGCGTAGGAAGGGCCCAGATGCCAGTCCGCGAATCGATGAGTTAACGTCAAGCCCGATCTGGCCGCGGTATTGTCCTGATCTGCGGGTCCGCCGTGGATGGCCGTGGTGGTTCCGACGACGAAAATACCGCCGGGTTCCAACATTGCAGCAACCAGGTCAAATGTTCTCCGCAAGTCATTCGTAGAAAGAAAAGCCGCAACGTTCCCCGACATGAGCACGACGTCGTACGTCTCCGGGAGCCCGTTCAGGTCAAGGTTATCCGTCGTGATGTCCACAGCCGCCATTCGGCGAAACCATGACGGGTCATAGAGGTCCCGGGCCACGTCAAGGATTTCAGGCG
>JABBNV010000113.1:0-2558 GCA_019352125.1 Acidobacteriota bacterium
CCGACGTTTCCCCTGATGCCTCGCGCCCATCGGCGGCTGCTGCCGAACAGCCCGCAGCAGCGGCCCCACGGCTTGAGGCTGCGCCGGTCCCGGATGCCAAAGAGCGCGCACGTAACCGCAGGGCCATACCCGTCCTTGCTGCACTGGGTGGCGTGGCCGCGCTGGCACTTACTGCCGTCGTCGTCGTCTATGGAACCGCAGTGCCCGCCACTCCCGCAGCTAAGAGCGGATCCGTTTCCCCCGTGGCTTTGCCTGCGGGCGAGACGGTGGCCACCTGCCCCGGACCTGCCAGGCTCCTGGCCGGTGCTGACGCGGGAACGGATCCGCAATTCAATCCGGTTTCCAAAGATTCCACGGCCACCGTGAACTCAATCTTGCTCAACGGGGCCAACGGCGTCATTCCCGGCGCCACGCTGAACCCTGTGGGTCAGGGTAGCCCGTTGAACACCCTGTCCCCAGTACCGGATGCGGCGTCTGCCAACGCCACCGCCAAGCCGGGCGCAGCCCCCACGAAGGCCATCGTCTCCGCTGGCCAAGGCGTCAGCGATCAGTCGGTGCTCCGATCCAACCCCGTAGCGGGGAAGCCTAGTGCGGTGAACTCCATCATGTCCTTCACTGCCAAGGATGGCGATTTGCAAGGCCTGGCAGCCACAAACTGCCAAACCCCCAGTAATGACATCTGGCTCAATGGTGCCAGCACGGCGGTGGGACGCACCGGCATCCTGGTCATGACCAACGCGTCCGCAACGTCCGCCACGGTGGACCTGGCGCTGTACGGAGACAAGGGCAGAATTCAGGCGCCCGGCAGCCAAGGGCTCTTGATTGCCCCCGGCACGTCACGATCCGTAGTGCTGGCAGGTCTGGCCTCCGACGCCACCAACTTGTCCGTGCACGTCACCAGCTCCGGCGGCCCCGTATCCGCCGTCATCCAGCAATCCGTGTTGCGCGGACTGGTCCCGGGCGGTGTTGAACTAATCCAACCGGTATCCGCACCATCAACCCGGGCGGTCATTACCGGCGTCACCACCCAGAACCCGGCACAAGCTGCGTCACTGGCCGCCAACTCCGGGTTTCAGGATGCCTCCACAGCACTTGATGTCACGGTTCCCGGCTCAAGCGATGCAGTGATGCAGGTGCAGGTTTACGGAACCGGCGGCCAAGTCTCACTGCCCAGCGGTGGCGTGTTCACAGCCAAAGCAGGCAGCGTCACCGAACTCCCGCTCACCGGGTTGCCCGCCGGTGCCTACACCATTGATGTGCACGCTGAAGCATCATTTACCGCCAACGTTCGCGTTGTTACCGGCACAGACCACACCAAACCCATCGATTTCGCCAGCGCGCCGGCCAGCCAACCGCTGAGCTCCGGCCAGCTGATGGTGCTGCCGGCCAACGCAAATTCGTCCCTGGTGCTGGGAGTCCCGTCTGGTCACGCAAAAGTGAGCCTCACTCCAGTGGCTCCAGACGGATCGCTCAAGGAAGCCAAGACGGTGGACGTTAGTGCGGCAACCACCGTACAAGTGTCACCCACCCAGATTGCTGGCGGTCCCGTCGCAGGGTTCATCATCTCCAGTACAGGGGATCCGGTATACGGCGCCCAGCTGATGACGGGTATTGGCCTCACGGGTATCTCTGTGGCGTCGATTCCCGACGGCGTCGCAGCGGCGCAGAGCGTCAAGGTCCAAGTGAGCTACTAGCCCCCAAACCCCTTCAACGCGAGTGCAGATTTCGACGCCATTTTTGGCTTTTAGCGTCAATATTTCCACCCGCGTTGCACGACAGGGAGGCTAGAGCCGGCGGGTGCGGTGGTAGATGGGGTCTACGGACTCGGGCGAGACGTTGAGCACCTCGGCAACCTTGTCAATGATGACCTCGTGGACCAACTCCGCCAGGTCCTCACTGCCGCTCAGTATCGACTCAATGGGGCGGCGGTAGACGGTGATGCTGGCGGGTTCCACTCCGACCCCGGGGACGTAGCGGGACAGTGGCGCGCGCTCTCCAGTGCCTACCAGTTCCTCTAGCTGCGGCGGAATCTCATCCACCACAAACTGCACGCTATCCAGGGCGTTGCCCCAGAGCTCGCATAAACGGTCCGCCGAATCCATCACCAGTGCGTCAAAGCGGTCACTTCTCGTCCGCCAGCCCGGATGTGTGGGTAGCAGCAGCTCTCCGCGCAGTCCTCGCCCATGGCGGTTACGACGTCGTCGTTCAAAGCTTTTCGCTTGGCCAACGTGTGTCGATTCGGACGTCTGGAAATGCGGGGCGGGGAACTCCGGTGTGTCAGGTGCCGCGTCGGTGCCTGAGCCAAGCGACTCCTCAAACAGCGGCCCTGCCCCGGACGCGCTTGGCGGCAGACCGTGCACCCTAAAACCACTCTCGGCTAGAGGGTCACCGTGCGGGAAGCCACTATGCGCTGGACGATCGGCGGACGGGAACTGCATAACACGACTGTAATCCTCGCAGCGGCAAATTATCGACTCCGCCGCTGGCGATGCGTGCCACGGATACGCGGCTGGTGCGGGTAAGCTAGCAGATCGTGGGAAACATACGTCAGTGCTCAA
>JABBNV010000113.1:2568-8274 GCA_019352125.1 Acidobacteriota bacterium
CAAGATCCGGCTGCAGGCAACAGGCCGTGGCTACCTTGACGTACGTGTACTCGGACTCCACCGCAGTGTTGGGCCCGTTGGCCACCTACGCGGAGCCCCATTGTTACGATTTGTGCGCCACTCATGCGGATCGGCTCACGGTGCCGCGCGGCTGGGAGGTGTTGAAGCTGGCTATGCCTGCTGAGCCCGCTGGCCCCGGTCCGGATGATTTGCTGGCTCTGGCTGACGCAGTGCGTGAAGCTGCGGCGCCGCGGCATGAGGAACCCTCCCAGCGCGAGAATCGGCCTACTTTGGAGCCGCCAGCCGGTACCACGGGGACGCCGCTTCCACGCCGCAGCCATTTGCGGATTCTCCGGGACCAGTAGCGGCCTTCGGCTGTCGAAATGTACTCCACAGCTGGCGGCGGTAAGCTGGGGGAGTATTTCCCGCCGTCCCCTCAGGAGCACTCCCATATGGCAATCCACATGGCAAAAGTCAGTGACGAACTGCTCGCGATTTTGCGCTGCCCCGTTACCAAAGCGTCCTTGGTACAGGAGGGGAGCTTCTTGGTCTCCACAGCAGCAGCTCCGGACGGCACCACGCCGCGCTACAGCATTGAGGAAGGGATCCTCCTGTTGCTCCGCCCGGATCAGGTAGACGACGAAGCCCCTGCCGCTCCGGAAACAGCTCCGGCTTAAAGCCCGGCCTCAGAAGCACCCCACAAGCACTCCAGCGCCCACCCCGTTAGCAGAAACGCGAGCCCATGACCCTTGATTTTAAGATTGCCGACATTTCGCTGGCCGCCGCTGGCCGGCACCAGATCCGCCTGGCGGAGCACGAGATGCCGGGGCTCATGTCCCTGCGCCAGGAGTTTGCCGAAAGCCAGCCGCTAGCGGGTGCGCGGATTGCCGGTTCGTTGCACATGACGGTGCAGACCGCCGTCCTGATAGAAACCCTCACGGCATTGGGTGCTGAAGTTCGTTGGGCATCCTGCAACATCTTCTCCACGCAGAATGAGGCAGCTGCCGCCGTCGTCGTGGGCAAGGGCACTGTCGAGGACCCGCAGGGCGTCCCGGTGTTCGCGTGGAAGGGCGAGTCCCTCGAAGAGTATTGGTGGACGGCGCAGCAGATTCTTGACTGGCCAGGTGCCGCAGAGAATCCTGAGCTAGGCCCGAATATGATTTTGGACGACGGCGGGGACGCGACGCTGCTGGTTCACCGCGGCGTGGAGTTTGAGGCAGCGGGCGCGGTGCCTGACGCCACGGCTAACGACCCGGAAGAGTACACGATCATCCTGGATGTGCTGCGCGCACAGTTGGCCAAGGATCCCCAGCATTTCACCCGCATCGCTGCGGGAATTGCCGGTGTCACGGAAGAAACCACCACAGGTGTGCACCGCCTGTACCAGCTGGCAGAGCAGGGCAAACTGCTGTTCCCGGCCATCAACGTCAATGACTCAGTCACCAAGAGCAAGTTCGACAATAAGTACGGCATTCGGCACTCGTTGCCGGACGGGATCAACCGCGCAACTGACGTGCTTATGGGTGGCAAGATCGCCGTCGTCTGCGGCTATGGGGACGTGGGCAAGGGTGCCGCCGAGGCACTGCGCGGTCAGGGCGCACGCGTGATCGTCACCGAGATTGACCCGATCTGCGCGCTACAAGCGGCCATGGACGGCTACCAGGTTGCGAGGCTTGAGTCCGTGCTGGCGGAGGGACACATTTTCGTCACCACCACCGGCAATAAGGACGTGATCATGGCGCACCACATGCAGGCCATGCGTGACAAGGCGATCGTGGGCAACATTGGCCACTTCGACAACGAGATCGACATCGCGGGCCTGGCTGGCATTGCGGGTATCACCAAGGTGGAAATCAAGCCGCAGGTGCATGAGTGGGTATTCCCGGCTGACGACGACGCGACCCAGCGCTCCATTATTGTGCTCTCTGAGGGCCGGCTGCTGAACCTGGGCAACGCCACCGGGCACCCCTCGTTTGTGATGAGCAATTCCTTCGCCAACCAGACCATCGCGCAGATTGAACTGTTCACTAAGCGCAATCAGCCTGAGGGTCAGCGCGAATATGACAAGCAGGTCTACGTGCTGCCGAAGATTCTGGACGAGAAGGTTGCGCGCTTGCACCTTGACGCCCTTGATGTAGAACTGAGCGAGCTGAGCCCGGCGCAGGCCGAGTACTTGGGCGTGGACGCGGCCGGGCCGTATAAGCCGGAGCATTACCGTTACTAGAGCCGGCGGATCTACTGGCGGGTGTACATTCAATTGTTGTGTGCCTGAGACTCATCCGTTACCGCGGTTGCCGGGTTTGCGCGGAGCAGTGGCATAAAATGGGGGCTGGAGACGAGCGAAGCGGTTGCGCTTATCCATCGCAAAATATTGGGGGAGAACAGTGCAGGACTCAGTGAACGGTAAGAAACCACGCAAGGGCCTAAAAATCAGCCTCATTGCGGGCATGTGTGCCATAGTTCTGGCTGGCGGCATCGGCGTGGCTACGGCACCGTCGTGGGCCCAGCGGCCCGTGGAATCTGATGCCAAGACGCCGGTGCGCACCAGCCCAGGGCTCGGAGCTCCGGTTATCAAGCCGTTGGAGTTGGGGGTAACACCCACGGATGGTGCCAACGAGGTGAATCCTGCAATTCCCGCCGTGGTCAAGGCCGGAAACGGCAAGATCAAGTCCGTAACGCTCAATGACGGCAAGGGTGTTGCGGTGCCCGGTACGGTGAGTGCGGATGGCAGTACCTGGACGGCCAGTGAGCAGCTGAAGTTCGACACAAACTATACGTTTGACTACACGGTGGGGGACGGCGCGGGCCGCGAAACTCACAAGACGGAACAGTTCCACACTGTGGTTGCAGCCAATGAAGCCAACGCCTGGACGTACATTGGCGACGGCAAGACGGTCGGCGTGGCGCAGCCGGTGGAGATTGATTTTAGCGAACCGGTTACCAACAAGGCTGCCGTCGAGAAGGCCATTAAAATCACGACGACGGACGGGCGCACGGGTGCGTTCCACTGGTACTCGGATACTAAAGTTCGGTACCGCCCGGAGACTTTCTGGACTGCTAACACCTCCGTCACTGTGGACATGGAGCTGTTCGGCGTTGATTTTGGCGGCGGACAGATTGGAAACTTCAACAAGAAGTTTGTTATGAACATTGGCGACAAGAAGGTTGCCATCGCGGATGCCGAAGCGAAGACGTTTGACGTGTACATCAATGACGTGAAGTCCCAGCACTGGGCAGTGACCATGGGCGACGCGCGCTTTCCCTCAGCTCCGGGCTATTTGGTGCTGATGGAACACCAGCGCAGGGCACACTTTGTGGCTTCCACCATTGGCCTCAAGCCCGGCGATCCTGCGGACTATGGTGAGCTGGACGTGGAATACGCCACCCGGCTGACCCCCAGCGGCGAGTTCATTCATGGCGCTCCGTGGGCTGCGCAGTACTTTGGCAACACGAACATCTCCCACGGGTGCATCGGTATGCCTCTGGACGGTGCCGCCTGGGTATTCAACAACATGGGCATTGGGGATACGGTGCAGGTCATCAACTCTGCTGGCGAGCCGGCACTGGTGACGGACGGGTTCCAGGACTGGAACATCCCGTGGGCCCAGTACGCTAACGCCTAACCCCTTAGAACATCCCAACGCGGGTGCCCAAGTGGTCGCTAAACACCCCGTTTAGCGACCACTTGCGCGTTAGCGTTGCATGGCAGGTGGGGTTAGCTGAAGGGGAGGCGGTTCAGCCGGTCCCCCAGGGAACGGGAGCGGTCCGCGTCGCGGAGTAACCGGGCGTGATCTCTGTCCCGACGTTCGGCACTGACGGCGGCCAAGAACAGCTCCGGGCCTGTACCGGCAGGGGGCAGCGGGGCCACAAAGGCTGCAGTTTCGTCGGCCAGGGCTGCGGCCAATTGGTTTCGTGAGGCGGGTGCCATCCGGGCGCCTTGTTGCAGGAACGCACTGATTCGGCGGGCCAGGCCATCCGGGATCCGGCCAATATCTGCCACTCGCGTCCACCCCTGGAGCTGTATGGGTACAAATACGGTGACGGGTTTGGGCGCCGGGACGCGCTCGCGCAGCGAATAGGTGCCAGCCAGCATGTCTCCCAAGCGCTTGGACTTCTCATTGAACAGGGACGTCAGGAAAGCTATGCTGCCCACCGTCATGATCAGTTCCAGGAACCCCACCAAACCGCGGATCAACGCGTGCCGGAAACGGATCGAGCCGCCGTCGTCCCGCACAATGCGTAGACCCATGGTCCACTTTCCCAGGGACCTGCCGCGCGTCAGGGTTTCCACTCCAACCGGGACTATTACGAGGCAAAAAACAACAGACACCAGCACTGTGAGGGACCCGGTGGCAGCGTCCGCGTGGCGAATGAGTGTAAAGGCCAGCATCAGCGTGATCACCAAGAGCACCACCTCGGCTACAAAATCGATGGCTGCACCCACTCCGCGTGCACCAAAGGAAGCCGGCCGTAACTCCAGTACGACGGCTTCGCCCGTGACGATGGTGCTCAACTTTGCCCCCTTGACTTGCGATTGCCATCAGTCTAACTAACGGCCGCCAAGGGGGCTCCGGGTGCTTTAGGCTGGTGCTGTGGATTTGGACGCCTTTAGTGCCGTGCACCAGCAGCAGTGGGACCGCCTTGACCACTTATCCAGGCAGCGCCGCTTGGACGGGCCTTCCGCAGATGAGCTGTTGCGGCTGTACCAGAGCACGTCTGCGCACCTCTCCCTGATTCGTTCGGTGGCTCCGGAGGGTGCACTCTCCACAGCGTTGTCCAACCGGCTGGCTAGGGCCCGTACCAAGTTCACGGGTGCGCGTTCCAACTTTGGGGAGGACGTGGGCCGGTTCTTTCTGGTTGCTCTGCCGCTGGCGTTCTATCGGCTGCGGTGGCTGACGATGGCGGTCATGCTGGTCACCGTTGGAATATCCACGCTGTACGCCACGTGGATAGCCAACAATCCGGAGGTGCTGCACGCGCTGGCCAGTGACGCTCGCCTGAAGGCGCTGGTGGACCACGAGTTTGTAGACTATTACTCGAGCAACCCTGCGGCCTCCTTTGCCGGGCAGGTGTGGACGAACAACGCATGGATCGCCGCCCAGTGTGTGGCATTCGGAATCACCGGTGTGTGGGTGCCGTATGTGGTTCTTCAGAACGCCCAAAACGTTGGGATCAACGCCGGTGTGATGTTCGCCTACGGTCGGGGGGATGTGTTTTTCAGCTACATTCTGCCCCACGGGATGCTGGAACTGACGGCTGTCTTTGTGGCCGCGGCGGCAGGACTGCGGATCTTCTACGCGGCCATTGCGCCCGGGCGGAAGCCCCGAATGGACGCCTTGGCGGAGCAGGGGAGATCCCTGATTACCGTGGCGTTGGGGATGGTGATGGTGCTGCTGGTTGCCGGAACGATTGAGGGTTTCGTGACGCCCAGCTCGCTGCCGGTCTGGGCCAAGATGGTCATTGGAGCTCTAGCCTTGGCGGGATATTGGGCCTACACGCTGATTTTGGGCCGCCGGGCCGAAGTCGCGGGGGAGTCCCCTGACCTGTTGCCCTTTGATTCGGTGGACGTCGTTGCCAGTGCCTAGCTGGCTTTGCGGTTCCATCGGGGTGGCACCCTAGCGCGGCAGCATTCCCCCGGTACGCTCGGAGTGTGAGTGAGAACAAAGAGAGCGCAGACGACGTCGAATTCGAGTGGATGAAGAGATC
>JABBNV010000114.1:0-1750 GCA_019352125.1 Acidobacteriota bacterium
GTGATTTCGGACGTCGATACAGCGTGTAGCCGGTTCCGTCCGGACTCTGAATTGATGCTGAAGCAAGCGGAATTTTCCACCGGTACAAGGGTCAGCCAGACATTGGCGTTGCTGGTTGGTTGCGCGCTTGACGCTGCACGGTGGACGGATGGCTCAGTGGATCCTACCTTGGGCCGGGACTTGGCTGCACTTGGCTACGACCGGGACATTTCAGAGGTGAAATTGTTGCCCGACGGAGCTCAGGTGGTACGTGCCGAAAGGCTGCAGCGGAGCGTCAATTGGGAGCATGTGCGGCTCGAGGGCAATACCTTGGCGGTGCCTCAAGAGCTACGCCTTGACCTTGGCGCGACTGCCAAGGCAGTTGCTTCGGATTGGGCAGCGCAACGGGTCGCCACCGAATTGGGATGTGGTGTGCTTGTCTCCCTGGGCGGCGATATTTCAACGGCTGGCCCCGCGCCAGCTGACGGCTGGCAGATTCTTGTCCAGGACACTGCAAAGGATCCATCGCAGCAAGTGACGTTACGGGAAGGCCATGCCGTGGCCACGTCCAGTACGCAGAAGCGCCGCTGGCGGCAAGCAGGTATGGACATCCACCACATTTTGGATCCCCGGTTCGGCCAACCCGTAGTGCCTGTGTGGCGGTCGGTGACGGTGGCGGCGTCGTCGTGCCTGCTGGCAAACGCGTTCAGTACGGCTGGCGTCGTCCGTGGATTTGGTGCTGTGGAGTGGTTCAAACAGCGTGGCATTGCCGGGCGTTTTGTTGACCAGCAAGGACGCGTCATCACCACAGGGGACTGGCCCAAAGCTGATCTGTATGGAACGCCGGAAGTGACCGAGGAATTGGTGTCAACAGTGAGGGGGAAGCACCATGGATAACGCCATGTGGGCCTTTGGCCGAGTGAGCGGATTCGCATCCCTGGCCTTCTTCACAGTGAGCGTACTGCTTGGTGTGATGACACGCTCTGGAAGGCCCTTGCCGGGGCTTCCGAGGTTTTCCATCACATTGATTCATCGCAATATTTCTCTGCTGGCCAGTGTCTTTCTGGTCCTTCACGTAGGGTCTCTGCTGTTGGATTCTTATGCCAAGCTCACCGTGACCGATGTGCTGGTTCCGTTCCTGGGATCATATAGGCCTTTCTGGCAGGGACTCGGGACAGTGGCCCTTGATCTGGTGCTTGCGCTTGTGGTGACTGGTCTGTTGCGGCACCGCATCGGTCAACGGACTTTTCGCGCGGTTCATTGGTTCAGCTACGCTATGTGGCCCATAGCCCTTGCCCATTCCATTGGTAACGGCACCAACGGAACCAGCACCTGGTTCGTCACCCTGGCCGTAGCGTCCGTCGTCGCCGTTGGCGTGGCTATAGTCTGGCGCCTGTCAGCCAACTTTTTGGAAACCGCTAGAGCCCGTCAAGGAGGCCTAACATGACGCCCTTCTCTGTGGAAAGTGAAGCTGTGGATACTCCCCAGAACGCGGATAGGGCCCATGGGCTATTTGCTGCTGGCTCCCATGCTCGATTCGCAGACCATGAGCGGCAATTCGGCCCTTTGCCGCTGGAGAGAATTGACGCAAATTTCATGGGGGACTTGGAGCGTTCGGGACTGACCGGCCGCGGAGGCGCCGCATTCTCATCGTGGCGCAAACTCGCTGCCACTGACTCTGGACGGGGGAGGGGCATGTTGGCTGCCAAGCCGGTGGTCATTGCCAATGGTGCAGAAGGCGAGCCCCTCAGTTCCAAGGACAAGACAAGAT
>JABBNV010000114.1:1760-3131 GCA_019352125.1 Acidobacteriota bacterium
GACAAGACACTGTTGGTCCATGCGCCTCATTTAGTGATTGATGGACTGCTGATTGCTGCAGCTGCAGTCAAGGCCACCCAGCTGTATATCTATGCCACACCAATAGCTAGATCTGCGGTGGAAGCGGCCGTCGCAGAACGTCGCGATGCCCGGAGGATTGTGGTGGTGGAAGCACCCGAGACCTTCATCTCGGGTGAAGCCAGCGCCGTCGTCAATAGCATCGCTAACGGTATTGCTCTTCCACAGGACAAAGTGCAACGGTTAAGTGATTCTGGCCTTAAGGGGCGCCCTACGTTGGTGCTGAATGTGGAGACTTTGGCGCACACTGCGCTTATTGCTCGGTTTGGAGCCGACTGGTTCAGGGCTGCAGGATCAGAGCGTGACCCCGGTACGCGGCTAGTGTCCATTTCCGGCCGTGGCCACCGGGAAGTCCTGGAAGTAGCAGGGGACGCTCGCCTGCCCGATGTGCTGGCGGATGCGGGCGTGGAACTCAAAGGCTTGGCTGCGGTACTGGTGGGCGGTTACCACGGGCGGTGGGTACGGCCACTGGACTACAGATTGTCGCCTGTGGGAACGGCCACCCACGCGGTCCGCCCTGGGGCCGGTGTACTGCATCTTCTGGATTCCGCAGAGTGTGGGTTGGCTGCTACTGCTGAAATAGTGAACTATCTTGCGGGTGAGTCTGCGAAGCAGTGTGGGCCCTGCATGTTCGGGCTGCCTGCCATGGCAAGGACTTTCAGTGCTCTCGCCTATGGTGATCAAGATCCCCGGCTACCCCAGGAACTTCAGCGTTTGGCGTCGCTTGTGGTGGGCAGAGGTGCCTGCCATCATCCTGATGGCACAGTTCAGCTGATCGCCAGCGCCTTGGAGACATTCAAGGACGACGTCGCCGCCCACCTTGGCGGGGCATGTACACGTTCCTTAGGGAGGCCGTGATGAGCGAACTGCTGCATATTGACTGGACTAAATGTGACGGCCGAGGGCTGTGCACGGAACTTCTGCCCAATGTTCTGGGCCGGGACGAGTGGGGCTATCCGCTTGCGCGCCGGCGCGGAACTTCGGACCGCACCAACGTGGTGATCTCTACTAACGACGCTGAGGCCGCCCGGGACGCGGTGAAGCTGTGCCCCAAGCTGGCACTCAGCTTGGGAGCACAGCGTTCAGCTTAATCGCGGTGTCAGCGCTGCCGGTAATAGTCCCGCCAGATCAGCCGGTGTAGCGGAATTTTCCGCGGAAGTGACCTCAGCCCCGGAATCAGCGGCAGGAGTGTCAGCAGCACTGAAAGAACCAACATGGTGGAGACCACCAAGATGTCCGCGTTGGCTGAGGACTTGTACGGTTCAATTTGGTACAGCAAGGAGAAGAGCCACA
>JABBNV010000114.1:3141-8238 GCA_019352125.1 Acidobacteriota bacterium
TGGCCAGGCGTGTTGCCGGTCTCGTTCATGACGCCCCACTGATCTCCGGTCAGGTGAGCTGTTGTGGCAAGGGAAGGGAAGTAGCTCCCGTCACCAAGAAACAAGATAGTAGGTGTGTAGTCAAGGTTGTAGGGCTGGCCGCCAGTTTGGATGACGCCGTCCAAGGTCCCACTTGTAGCCATCGTTAGTAGCGAGCTGGTCATGGCGGGCACGGGGCCGTAGTCGCCAACGGCTACCTTGGCAGGATCGCCATCGGGCGCGGCGGTGAGCGCCGCGGTGTATGCGTCTGTCCAGCTAGTTTGCTGCTTCGCTGAAGCCGTAGTCCATTGGGCCAGGGCCGGTGGTGGCGCGGGCAGCGCCTTGAGCGGATTGATCACAAACGCGTTGGCCGTATCGATCGGCAGACGTACGCCGGAGAAGTTCTGAAGATCAATGAAGCCGAGCTTCTGAGTGGCATCGGGCGTGGCGTTGTAGGGCGGTCCGTATCCCGCGGTGTCGCTGGTGCCACCTAATTCTGCTGTGGCTGTGGCAACAAAGTCCGCGGGTGCCGCCGTCGCCCATGATTTCAGCGTTACGCCTGGATCATCGGGAGAGCTGAAGATGGCGGAGAGTCCCACTACCAGCAGACCAACCACGAGTACGCCGATGGTCAGTTCTTTGAATAGGTCATAATCACGGACTCGGCCGCGCCATGCACGGCTGGCAACGTTATTGCTCTTGCGCCATGACATTGGGGATGAGTTCTTTTTCATGGCTGCTTCACCTCTGGATGAACCGTGCTGTTGGTTACGCTGGTTGTAGCGCTGTCGGTGCCGCTGCTGGTTGCATCCCTCAGCTGCGCATCAGTCTCGGCTGCGTCAATGGGTGGGACCACGCCGTGCACGCGCACCATTACCACATGGAGAGCCACTACAGCTCCCACCGCCAGCGGTAAGAGCATGATGTGCCACATGAAGATCTGACCCAGGTTCGCCACGTTGAACCATGCGCCAATACCAACTGCGTTCAGCGCGTCTTTGGCCTCGAAGGCAATCCACTGGGAGTCAAAATTTGTCTGTAACAGGTACCCAGTGAACGCGGTCACGATGGAGACCAGGAACGCCAGCATCCCGGTGATCCAGGTGAGGAGCCGCCCGCCGCGCCACGCTGCCATCCAGAACTTTATCCACAAGTGCACCACCATGAAGATGAAGAACAGTTCCACACTCCACAGATGCACGCTATTGACAAAGTGCCCCAGTGAGGAAACGTGGTACCACTGGGGGCCGTTAAGGCTCAGTACTACTCCGGAGGCAATGATGAAAACCAGCCCTGCCACTGCACCCATACCGAACACGTAGGCCCACGAAGCAACATAACTAGGTTGGTCTTCCGGCAGAAGCTTCTCTGGGGGTAGCTGCTTGAGGAGCCATCGACGAGCTTTACCTGTCCAGGTATAGGCCCCTGTCCCGTCCGCTTCCGGGTTGGGCACCGGCACGGCTTCGGTGTTCATTTCCGCCTCTTTCCGCCGGGAAAGGGCAGGACCAGAGCCAGCACAAAGAGGATGACCATCACGATAATCACTGCCAAATTGCCAGATTGGATCGTCACGTCCCCCCAGCCAAAATACGTGCCTGGGCTGATAGGTACGTCGGTGGAAGCCAACTGTTCAAACATGAGGTTCTCCAAACTGTGGTGCATGGACGATAAAATTGGTAGAGCGTGTGGGACGCTCACGGCTGCGGGGGAGACCAGACCCAATCTCTGATCTCTGGAAGATCTTCTAGATGCTCAAGAACGTAGCTTTCGTGCTGTTCGAGCATGCTCCGACAGTAGGCCGCCAGCTCATCCGATCCGGTGGCTTTGCGTCCCGCTCGCGCAAGCGCTTCCAACGCCAGGTGGTACCGGCTCATGCGGTTGAGGACCACCATGTCGAACGGGGTAGTGGTGGTGCCCTGCTCGTTGTAACCACGAACGTGGAATCTGCCAGGGTTCCGGCGGCCATGGAGTAGTTGGTGGAAGGCTCTGGCATAACCGTGCCATGCCACGATCACGTCACCTTCCGTTGTGAAGAGCTGTTCGAACTCAGCCTCCGAGATACCGTGTGGATGGACATCCTGCGGTGGCAGCACCAGAGCATCCATCACATTGACCACCCGGACGGCAAGGTCCGGCACATGGCGTTGGAGTAGCCACGCTGCTGCCAGGGTTTCTTCGGTGGGAACGTCACCGGCGCAGGCCAGCACAATATCCGGTTCCGAATCAGGATCCGCATTGCCTGCCCAGTGCCAGACTGAAGCGCCAGCCGCGGCATGACGCCGTGCCTCCTCCAACGAGAGGTATTGCGGGTGCGCTTGCTTGTCCACCACTACCAAGTTCACATAGTTCTTGCTGAGCAGCACATGTTCAGCAACGGCCAGCAAGGTATTTGAATCCGGCGGCAAGTACACGCGAATCACTGATCCGGAGAGGGAGAGCACCGTGTCAATGAGGCCCGGCCCCTGATGGCTGAAGCCATTGTGATCGTTGCGCCAACACGTTGAAGTGAGCAGAATATTGAGGCTTGGAACGGGATTCCGCCAGGCTAAATCGCGAGAGTGCTGCAACCACTTGGCGTGTTGGATGGTCATCGAGGCGCTCACCATAGCGAAGGCCTCGTAGGTGGCAAAGAGTCCGTGTCTGCCCGTGAGCACATACCCTTCCAACCAGCCCTGGCAAAGGTGCTCAGAGAGGACCTCCATCACTCTGCCATCAGGCGAGAGGTGATCGTCGCCGTCGTGGATTGACTCCATGAGACACCGATCCGTTACTTCAAAAACTGCGCCTAGGCGATTGCTATTGGTCTCATCTGGGCTGAACAGGCGAAACCGCTGATCGTCTTGTGTATCAATGTAGATATCACGGAGCATCTCGCCCAGCGGTCGGGTGGTTTCGTGTTTAGTGGACCCTGGAACGCCAACGTCCAGGGCGTAGTTTTCCAGGGCGCGAAGAGGCAGGGGCGCCACCCGAGGGCCGCCCAGGGCCCATGGGCTGGCGCCCATCCGCAACGTCCCCGTGGGGGCCAGCGCCGCCAGTTCGGGCAGCAACTGCCCATCGCCATCAAAGAGAGTCTCTGGGCCGTAGGAGCGCATCCACGTCTCAAGCAGGGCAAGGTGCGCGGGGTTCTCCCGCACTCCAGAGAGCGGCACCTGATGTGAACGGAAGGTTCCTTCCACCGGAACTCCGTCCACCGTGGATGGGCCAGTCCAGCCCTTGGGCGTCCGCAGAATGATTGCTGGCCAACGGACGGGTGAATGACCTTCGCGACTGCGTGCGCTCTCCTGGATAGCCAGAATCTTGGCGTGGGCATGTTCCAGGGCTGTGGCAAGTGCCGGATGGACTAGAGCCGGGTCACTACCAGAGACCACCAAAGGGTCCCAGCCGTGCGCGCGCAATAGGGCCACGACCTGTTCGTCTGACTGGCGGCCCAGCACTGTGGGTCCTGAAATTTTGTAGCCGTTGAGATGCAGGATGGGAAGAACAGCACCGTCTCTGCTCGGGTTGAGGAACGCTGGCGCTTTCCAGGCTCCTTCCAAGGGACCGGTCTCCGCCTCGCCATCGCCGATCACACAGGCAACAATGAGTTCCGGGTTGTCCATGACGGCGCCGGTGGCGTGTGCCAGGGAGTAGCCCAGCTCCCCGCCTTCATGAATGGAACCAGGGGTGGCCGGTCCAACGTGGCTGGGGATCCCCCCCGGTGTTGAGAACTGTCGGATTAGCCGGCGAAGCCCGTCAGAATTCTGCCCAACGTTCGGATACACCTCGGAGTAGGAGCCCTCGAGGTACAAATTGGCCACTATGGCAGGGCCGCCATGTCCGGGGCCGGCAATGAAGAGAACCTTGGCCCCGGTCTGGCGGATCAGCCTGTTGAGATGAACGTAGAGCAGTGACAAGCCGGGGCTGGTGCCCCAGTGTCCCAGTAGCCTTGGCTTGATGTCTGCGGCGGCCAATGGCCGCCGCAGTCGGGCGTTTTCTTGAAGGTAAATCTGCGCAACTGTTAGGTAGTTGGCCGCTTTCCAATACCGGTCAAGGAGTTGATATGCCTCCGGAATGCTCAGGTGGCCCGGATCGGTCAAGGTGTCGAAGCGGAGGTCTGTTGAGTCGAAGTCCGTGTTCACAGTGGGGTCCGCGTCCGTTCATTGAAGGTGCATCTGTTTCGTTGCATCCGCAAGGCAAGCGAGCGCTCTGACTAAACTCCAGCGTTGCACGCCCACAATGAACGCGTTAGGGGCTTTGGGCCCTGTACGCAGGGGCGGCTAACCAAAGAAGATGATGGCAGTGGCACATTTAGGCCTGCCTCGGCCAACGTGCACCTAGAGGAAGCGAAGGATGATTCCGCCATGGCGAATGAGACAACACCGGAAAGTCAACGCATTGTGGTGGGTGTGGACGGCTCCCCTGCATCCATACTGGCCCTCCAATGGGCACAAACAATGGGTACTGCTTTGGGGGCTACTGTCAGTGCGGTGACGGTCTGGCATCTTGACGTCGCTTATACCCCCTATACCCTGACTGACTGGGATCCGGAGGGCCTAGCGGAGGAAACTTTGCAAACGGCGTTGACACAGGCGTATGGGGATCAACGGCCGCAGGGCCTGAGCGCGCGGATTGTCAGGGGGCGGCCCGCCGAAGTGCTCATCAAGGAAGGCGAGTCAGCGAGGATGCTAGTTGTCGGTTCCCGTGGACACGGCGGCTTCGCTGGACTGTTACTGGGGTCCGTCAGTGCTGCCTGTGCCGAACATGCCAGCTGTCCCGTGCTGATAATTCACGGAGCTGGTGAATCCCCGGCACCGGGCACCGGCGGGGACGACTAGGAAATGGACACAGATGAGTCAGTCCAAACTGGCTGAGCCGGCTGCTCTTGGGCAGCTTTCGATTTCAGACGCAGCCACCTTGAGCGTTGAGGAGGTCCTGCAGCAGCTGGAATCGACCGCGGATGGTCTGGCTGGGGAGGAAGCAGAGAAGCGGCTGGCAGAAATCGGGCCAAATGCGCTCCGAACTCACCAGGCCAACCCGTGGATGGTGCTTGGCAGGCAACTGCGGAGCCCCATCCTCATTCTTTTGATTGTTACCGCTGCG
>JABBNV010000115.1 GCA_019352125.1 Acidobacteriota bacterium
TTACTAGCAGCCCTACGCGCAGGCCATATATTGTCTGCCACAGCAGCCACAGCAGTAATGCTATGTCCAGCAGCGTGAATCCCAACACCATGCGTCGTCCTCAGTCTTCGGGCCGAAGGCCGTGCACAGCCTCGTAGGTCCTGAGTTTAGTCGCATTCACTGTGAATCGCTCAGGGGCCACTGGCGGCGCAAATGCCAAATTGGTCACATAACTGCGGAAATTCTGAAACAATAAACGAAGGCCCACTGACACCACTTAGTTACAGGAGAATTCATGGACATCGAGGTACTGCGCCGAGCACCGCTATTTGCCACGCTGGATGACGAGGCATTTCGACTGTTGACGGATGAGTTGACCGAGGTTGACCTCTCCCGCGGAGCATCAGTTTTCCGTGAAGGCGATCAGGGCGATCAGCTCTACTTTATTGTGTCCGGGAAGGTGAAGTTGGGCCGCACCTCCCCCGACGGCCGAGAATCACTGCTGGCTATCCTGGGCCCGGGCGAACTCTTTGGCGAAATGGCGCTGTTTGACCCGAGCCCCCGCACGGCCACGGCAACCGCCGTCTCCGAAACGCGGCTTGCTGGGTTGAAGAATGACAGCCTGAATGCCCTGCTGCGCAACCGCCCGGAAGTTTCAGCTCAGCTGCTGCAGGCTTTGGCCCGCCGCCTGCGCCGCACCAATGACAACCTCTCTGACCTGGTGTTCAGCGACGTCCCCGGCCGCGTTGCCAAAGCTCTGCTGGACTTGGCCGACCGTTTTGGCCGCCCTGCCACGGATGGCGTACTGGTAGCTCACGAGCTCACCCAGGAGGAGCTCGCTCAGTTGGTGGGTGCCTCCCGCGAAACCGTCAACAAGGCCCTGGCCGAGTTTGTGCAGCGCGGTTGGCTGCGCCTCGAGGCCCGTGCCGTCGTCATTCTGGACATCAACCGCTTGCGTCAGCGCAGCAGGTAACTCCTCCTAGCTCTGGGGCACTGCAGCAGAAAACCCCCGCAAACGGACCAAACACCCTGGCACGGCCGGGTGATATGTCCGTTTGCGGGGGTTTTCCCGCTTAACTGTGCACCGCAGGCCCAAAGCGGCTTAGCGTTCGCGGCAGGCTGCACCCTCTGATTGCGGGGCTATAGCAACTTCCAGCATGAAGGGTCCGCCAGCCTCCGGCTGCACCAGCTCCGGCTTGTAAACCTTCAGGGGACGCTTATGGTTCAAATACGCAATGCAGCCGCGCGCTGCGGCAATCTTCCCGAGGATAATCTCGCAGCCGGGAACAGTCAGCTCCCCCAGCGTTAGCCCCACAGTGTTTGGCCGGCCGATCTCATCGCCCAGCGCGGTTGACGTTGGATCCCGCACCAATTCTTCGGCGCACACCCAACGCCCCCAAACACCCTTACTTTCCAGCACACTGGGCTCCTGATTCACCGGAGCTGCCGCGGCAAAGTAGCGGGTGTTAAAGCGGCGGTGCGCAAAATCCGGGCTCACACAGTTGACAATCGGCTTCAACAGATCGGTGCGCAGTGCCAGCCCACGCTTGGACAGCATCTGCGCGAACGTCTTGTCCTGATTGGCAATAGCCTCCCGGGCTTTCATCCACTCAGGGCTTTGCTGACCCTCCACCAGGGAGGAAGCGTCGGGGCCAGCCAGCAACAGCCCGGTTTCTTCAAAGGTCTCACGGATGGCTGCCACCACATGGCGTCGTGCCAACACTTCGTCGGTGATACCCATGGCTGCTGCCCACGCGCTCGGTGACGGACCCACCCAGTCCAGCGCGGCGTCGTCGTCAACTTCAACGCTGCCACCGGGAAATGCCACGACACCGAGGGGCGACACGCCGCGGCGGTACCCCAAATAAGTTTGCAATCCACCAGGGCCGTCCTTGAGCAAAACTACTGAAGACGCATACCGGGCTTTGCTGGGAGTGCGGGCCCCAAACTCGGCCCACGATTGTGCTGCTTCAACCTGATCTGGTTGTAGCGCAAACAATCTATGGGCGGAACTTGGCGCCGTGCCCGAAGAACTAGTGGAACTCTGCAATCAACTCAACCTCAACTGGGGAATTCAACGGCAGTACGGCTACCCCCACAGCGGAACGGGCGTGCACTCCGGCATCTCCCAACACAGCGCCCAGCAGTTCCGAAGCACCGTTAATGACGCCCGGCTGACCGGTGAAGGACGGGTCCGAGGCCACGAACCCCACTACCTTAATGATGCGGGTAATCCTGTCCAGGTCCCCGATGACGCTTCTGACGGCGGCCAGCGCGTTCACGGCAGAGACGGCGGCCAGCTCGTGGGCCTCCTCTGCGGAAATCTCCGCGCCGACTTTACCAAAAGCTGTGAGTTTGCCGTCAATAAAGGGCAACTGCCCGGAAGTGTAGACGTGGTTCCCGGAGACCACCGCGGGCACGTAAGCAGCAACAGGCGCGGCGACGGCGGGGAGCGTGCGCCCCAGCTCGGCAAGGCGAGCCTCTACCGCGGAAGCCGCCGTGTTGGCGGGCTGAATCGGCTCGGTCATGGCTACTGCTTCTCCCGCTTCAGGTAAGCAACCAACCCGTTTCCATCGGGCCCCGGAACCACCTGCACCAGCTCCCAGCCATCGTCACCCCACTGGTCTAAAATCGCCTTAGTGGCATGAATAATGAGCGGAATAGTCGCATACTCCCATTTGGTCATGAATCAAAGCGTAGCCCTTGGACGGTAAACTACTAAAATGGCAGCACGAAAAAACCCCCTCTTCGATACAGCTACCACCCTGGGAAAGATTATTGGCTTCCTTGGTGTGAGCGCCATTTGCGGTGTCTTGGTGGCCGGATTGCTGGTTCCGGCCGTGGCCGTTGCTGGCACCACCACCAGCAACTCGATCAGCTTTTTTGATAAGTTGCCGGATACCTTGAAGATTGGGGCGCCATCCCAGTCCACCACGGTGCTGGCCAGCGACGGTTCCACTATTGCCACGTTCTATGACCAGAACCGGGTTTCGGTCAAGCTGGATGAGATGTCCCCCTACATTAAAGATGGCATCGTAGCCATTGAGGACTCACGTTTCTATCAGCATGGCGGCATCGACACCACCGGTATTTTGCGAGCACTTGTTGCTACCGTTCAGGGCGGCCGGCAGGGAGCTTCAACCCTGACGCAGCAGTACGTGAACAACGTCATCATCCAGAAGCAGGTGGCCAGCGGGCAGACGGATCAAGTTAAACTCGGCTCAGAAAAGACCGTGGGTGACAAGATTCGCGAGATGAAGCTCGCCATCGCTCTGGAGAAGAAATACTCCAAGGATCAAATCCTTGAGGGGTACCTCAACATTGTCCTGTTCGGAAACGCTACCTACGGTGTGGAGGCCGCCTCGGAGCTCTACTTTGGCGTCCACGCGAAGGACTTGACCCTGCCTCAGGCTGCCCTGCTGGCCGGCATAGTAAACAGCCCTAATTACTATGACCCGATCAAAAACCCGGATAACGCTAAGTCCCGCCGCAATATGGTGCTGGACAAGATGCTGCAGTCCGGCAAAATCTCCCAGAAGGATCACGACGCCGCCGTCGCTAGCCCCGTCACGCTGAGTGTGCACCAAAGCACCCAGGGCTGTGTAGCAGCCGCACAAGCTCCATACTTCTGCGACTACGTCCAGAATCAGATTCTGGCCAACCCAGCCTACGGCGCCAGCGTTGAAGACCGGCAGAATGTCCTCTACCGTGGCGGCCTGACCATCAAGACCACTCTTGATTCCCGCCTGCAAAAGCTCGCACAGGATCAGGTCAACAAAACTGAACCTGCGAATAATCCGGACCAGAAGGGCACCACGCTCGTTACGGTGGAGCCAGGCACAGGCAAGATCCTGGCCATGGCCCAGAACACCAACTACAACCCGGGCAAAGGCCTTGGCAACACAGTGCTGAACCTCAACGTCGATACGAAGGACGGCGGGAGCGGCGGCTTTCAGGCTGGCTCCACTGTCAAGACGGTCACTTTTGCCGCATGGCTCAATGCGGGCAAGTCCATGGGCGAGATGGTACCGGCACAGAATCGCATCTACCCTGCCAATTATCCCTGGATTGACTCGTGCGATCCGCCGGGGACTTTTCATGGCGTCTACGACAATACGCACACCGGCTCTCCCCCATTGAGAAACGACATCGATACGCCCGAGTGGTACCGCCCCATGACCGTCCGTGAAGGAATCGCACAATCCATCAACACGGCAACCTTCGCCTCGGCCGCAAAACTGGACCTTTGTGACATCACCAAGATGGGTCAGGCCATGGGACTTCACAATGGTGATAACGGGTCCACAATAAGCTTCAACGGCTACCTCTCTGCATTCATTGGCGCGACGAATGTGTCACCGCTGACCATGGCCAACGCCTTTGCCACCTTCGCCAGCGGCGGAGTGCTCTGCACCAACACCGGCATTACTAGCGTTACTGATTCCACCGGGAAGAATTACCCAGTCACGGCACCTGCGTGTAAGCAGAGCATCAAACCGGAGGTTGCCGCCGCCGTGAGTGTTGGGCTTCAAGATGTGCTCGGTTTCGGCCCCGGCCGCAGCTACGGTTCGGCCACCGGGCTAGCCCTCAACGACGCCACCGCTGCCGCCAAGACTGGTACTAATGACGACGCTAGTTCCACCTGGATTGTTGGCTACACCACCAAGCTTGCCACTGCATCCTGGTGGGGGTATTGGTTGAAAGGCGCCCGCAAAGACGCCCTCAACTACACGTACAACGGCAAGTTCTACCCCGCCGTGGACGGTGCCTACATTGCGGGACCTCAGTGGAAGGCTTACATGGAACAGGCTGTTAAGTTCTATCCAGGGACCAATTTCCCGGCGCCCCCCAGCAACTTGGTAAATGCACCAGCTGCCCAACCATTGCCGTCGAAGAGCAATTCCACGCCCAGCAGTAGCGCCCCCGCGGCCAGCAGTGCACCATCGGCTGGCAATGGCAACAAAGGCTAAGAACCAGATAGCTAGCGGGGAACCATCAAGTTCACAATGAATAACTCAGTCAAGAAGGCCCTCACCCCCTCCACCGGGCTGGTGGTGGGGGCGTCCGCTGCGGTGGCGGTGGGTACCGGTCTCTTTACCTACGGGGCCGTAGTGGAACGCAACAACTTTGAAGTTCGCCGTGAAAGCGTGGCAATCCTGCCGCCCGGCTCGCGGCCCTTCACAGTGCTGCACCTCTCTGACATTCACCTGAGCTTGAACCAACGGAAGAAAACCGAATGGTTGCAGAGCTTGGCGGACTTGAAGCCCAATCTGGTGGTCAACACGGGGGATAACCTCAGCCACCCGCAGGCTATTGCCCCGTTGCTGGAGGCATTGCGCCCGCTGATGAACTTCCCCGGCGTTTTTGTGCCCGGTTCCAATGACTACTTCGCTCCCATGCTCAAGAACCCCTTCAGCTATTTTGCGGGTCCGTCAAAGTTCAAGAGCGGCAAGGTAGCCAAACACCAGCCCAAGAAACTGGACACCGAGGCCCTCCACGCCGGTTTCGGTGCCCACGGCTGGGTCAACATGGCCAACCGCAGCCAATCCATCCCGTTAAACGGTATCCGCTTCGACTTCTCCGGCGTCGATGATCCGCATCTGGGCCTCGAGCGCTACGCCGGTTGGCCGCACGGATCCGTCACGCAGGACGTCGCCCCCCATGTTCGCATTGCCCTGGCCCATGCGCCGTACCAGCGCGTACTGGACCATTTCACGGACGACGGCGCGGACCTGATCTTGGCGGGTCACACCCACGGCGGGCAGGTCTGCATCCCCGGCTACGGTGCACTGGTCAGCAACTGCGACCTCCCCACCTGGCGCGCGCGCGGCCTGCACGACTGGGAGCACAACGGCAACGTCACGCCCGTGAACGTCTCTGCCGGCATTGGCACCTCCCGCACGGCACCCATCCGTTTTGCCTGCCGCCCCGAGGCTGTGCTGCTGACCCTCGTCACCAAGGCGTAGAACCTGCACCTGGTCCCCAGCGGGGGGTTACATGGATGTGGTTCTTCCCTTAGGATAGTTACTCTAGGTAATTATTAGTGGCGCAGGTATCAAAGAAGCTGGCATGGGGAAAAAAGCAAAAGACATCCACCAAAAGACCCAACAAACTACGCTTTCCCAGTCTCTCGGCAGGCTTTATCCTCACCTCAAGCCCATCATTCCTCGGCTACTTCTGGGCCTAGCTTCAGCGCTTGCGGCCAGCATTGTGGCACTGGTTATTCCACAGGTGTACCGCGTGCTCATCAACTCGGCCCTGTACAAGGGGAGCGCACCCAGCGGACTCTGGACCGCCGTCGTCATCGTGCTGATTTTGGGCATTTTGGAGGCAACGTTCATCGCACTCCGCCGGCAATTTGTTATTGCGCCGGCCACCACCGTTGAAACCACCATGCGCACGTCCTTCTACCGGCACGTGCAACAGCTCACCGTGAGTTTTCATGATCAGTGGGGTTCCGGCCAGCTCCTGAGCCGTGCCATGAGTGACCTGAACTTCATGCGACGGTGGATGGCCTTTGGCGCGATCATGCTGGTGGTGACGTCGTTGACCGTGATCATTGGGCTAGCGTCCATGTTCACGCTGAGCTGGCAGTTGGGTGTGGTGTGGCTGGTAGCCGCCATTCCCATTGTGATCTTCGGCTTCCGCTTCCGCACCAGCTACGGACGCGTCTCACGCAAGAGCCAGGATCAGGCGGGGGATCTTGCCACCACGGTGGAGGAATCCGTGCACGGCATCCGCGTGCTGAAGGCGTTTGGGCGCGGGCAGGAAGCTCTGGATAATTTCGCCGAGCAGGCCGAAGAACTCCGCCAAACCGAGATCTTCAAGGCTCGCTCCCTGGCCTCGTTTTCCATGGTGGTGACGCTGCTGCCCGAGGTGGCTTTGGGGCTGGGGCTGATCCTGGGCGTGCTGTTGGTAGCCAACGGTGATGTGAGCGTGGGCTCCCTTGTGGCGTTCTTCGCCACGGCAGCCGTGGTGGCGGGTCCGGTGGAAGCCATGGGGCCACTAATGGCCATGACCATGACGGCCAAGACGGCCATTGACCGGCACTACGAGGTGATGGACACCGTCAACACGATTGTTGACCCGGCGGAACCCGCTGAGCCCGCGGAGGTCCACGGCGAGCTGAGCTTCAATGACGTCCACTTCCGTTACGCGGATACGCCGGCGGAGACCGAAGACCTCATTGGCCCGCTCAATCTGCACATTCACGCTGGCGAGACCATGGCACTGGTGGGAATTACCGGATGCGGCAAGAGCACCTTGCTACAGCTGGTTCCCCGGCTATACGAGGTCACCGGCGGCTCCGTGACTATTGACGGCGTTGACGTGCGGGACTTCTCCGTAGAGACTCTGCGCACGCACGTAGCCGTGGCATTTGAAGACACCACTCTGTTCTCCAACTCCGTGCGCGAAAACGTCATGTTGGGTGCCGCGCGCCGAGAAGATCTCAGCGCGGACCAAATTTTGGATGAGGCACTGGAGGTAGCGCAAGCACAGTTTGCCTACGCACTTCCGGACGGCGTGGAAACCCTGATTGGTGAGGAAGGGCTGAGCCTCTCCGGTGGGCAGCGGCAACGCGTGGCTTTGGCCCGTGCCATCGCAGCCCGACCCAAGGTGCTCATCCTGGATGACCCCCTCTCCGCTCTGGACGTGAACACGGAGGAACGTGTGGAGGGCCGGCTACGCGAGGTTCTGCGGGACACCACCACGTTGATTGTGGCCCACCGCCCCTCCACCGTGACCATGGCCGACCGTGTCGCGCTGATGGAGCACGGTGCAATCACGGCAGTGGGGACGCACGCGGAGCTGCTGGCCAGCAACGCGCACTACCGCTACGTTCTGGCCAGCCTGTCCGAGGAACCAAAAGACTTGGACACCGAACTTGATGACCTGGAGGTCAACGCATGAGCGCCCCGGCAACACCTCAAGTTGGCACGGCCGGAGAGGACCGCGTAAACCTGTCCAAGGCGGACAGCAAAGCAGTACGGCAACGATCCGTCCGGCTGCTAGCGTCACTGATCCGCCCCGTTCGCCTGCGCTTCTGGGGCACCGTGGCCCTGGTGGTGCTCTCGCAAGCAGCGCGCGTTTCCGGCCCCCTGCTGATCGCTTTTGGGATTGACCACGCACTACCCTCACT
>JABBNV010000116.1 GCA_019352125.1 Acidobacteriota bacterium
CGAATAGTAGGCCCACGTTCCGCGCTGTTCCCGGGCCAGCAGACCAGCATCAACCAGAATTTTCAGGTGGTGGGAAACGGTGGGCTGGCCGAGCTCAAGGGGCTCCGTAAGGTCGCAGACGCAGGCTTCGCCGCCGTCGCCCGTCTTGACGATGGAGAGTAGCCGAAGCCTGTTTGGGTCCGAGAGCGCCTTGAGCGTCCGGGCCCGGTTCTGCGCTTCCTCAGCAGTGAGCGCAGGACGGGGAGCCGGCGTGCAACAGGCCTCGTTGGCGGCGAGCTCAAGGGTTAGGGCAGTCTTCATTTATCCATTATGCCCATGTATTGACATTTGTCGATGTAACACTCAATACTTCTTGTATCGACATCCATCAATCTTAGGCCGTGCTGGCCAAGGAGTCTTGTGAGCACCCATACCGCTAGCCCCGCACCGCCGGGAGAGGCTGCCGTCGTTGGCAAGCTCTCCACGTTGGACCGATTCCTCCCCGTCTGGATCATCGCTGCCATGGTCCTGGGCCTACTGCTGGGCCGTTTCATTCCCAGTCTCAACACGGCCCTGGATAGCGTGAAGATAGGTGCCGTCTCACTGCCGATCGCCGTAGGGCTGCTGGTGATGATGTACCCCGTGCTCGCGAAGGTCCGCTATAGCGAAACTGGCCGCGTGATCGGTGATCGCAAGCTGCTCATTACCTCCTTGGTGATGAACTGGGTGCTGGCGCCAGCATTGATGTTCGCTCTGGCGTGGATCTTCATCCCGGATCTACCGGAGTACCGGACAGGGCTGATTATTGTGGGCCTGGCGAGATGTATAGCCATGGTCATGATCTGGAATGACTTGGCGTGCGGCGACCGTGAAGCCGCCGCAGTGTTAGTGGCCATCAATTCCGTCTTCCAGGTCATCGCATTCGGCGCAATGGGTTGGTTCTACCTGCAAGTGCTGCCAGCCTGGCTGGGACTACCTACCACCAGCGCGGGCTTCTCCTTCTGGGCCATCACCGGCTCTGTATTCGTATTCTTGGGGATCCCGCTGCTGGCGGGTTTCCTGACTCGAATCATCGGCGAAAAAGCCAAGGGCCTTGCCTGGTACGAAGGCACGTTCTTGCCGAAGTTAGGGCCTTGGGCGCTCTATGGGCTGCTTTTCACCATCACGTTGCTGTTCGCGTTGCAAGGCGGGACTATCACTAGCCGCCCGCTGGACGTGGCCCGGATCGCGCTACCTTTGTTGGTCTATTTCGTCTTGGTCTTTGGCGCCGGAATGGTGCTCGGCCGGGTCCTGAAGCTCGGCTACGCCAGGACCACCACACTTGCGTTCACTGCCGCTGGCAATAACTTTGAACTAGCGATTGCCGTGGCGATTGGCACCTTCGGTGTCACCAGCGGGCAGGCCCTGGCCGGCGTCGTCGGCCCCTTAATCGAAGTCCCCGCCCTCGTCGCCCTGGTCTACGCCGCACTCTGGGCACGCAAACGATTCTTCACCGACTAACCACGGTTGCTTTACCCACGACGTCACATTACCTCTCTCCAGGAGCATGAACCCATGAGCACCACAGACACCGCCAAGAAGCCCTCCGTCCTGTTTGTCTGCGTCCACAATGCCGGCCGCTCGCAGATGGCCGCCGCCTACCTCACCTCGCTCTCCGACGGCGCCATTGAGGTTCGGTCCGCAGGCTCCGAACCCGCTACATCGGTGAACCCGGCCGCCGTCGCCGCCATGGCAGAGGAGGGCATTGACATGTCCACCGAGATCCCCAAAGTCCTCACGGTTGAGGCTGTAAGAGAGTCCGACGTCGTCATCACCATGGGCTGCGGCGACACGTGCCCGATCTTCCCCGGCAAACGCTACGAAGACTGGGAACTCGAAGACCCTGCTGGCCAAGGCCTAGAGGCGGTCCGGCCGATCCGCGACGACATCAAGGCCCGCATCCAGGCACTCATCGCCGAACTCCTCCCCGCCGACTAGCAGGAAAACTGAGAATATGACTGACATCGAACCACAAGATTCGCGCACGGACCTGCCGGTTGCCGTTATCGGTGCGGGCCCGGTAGGTCTGGCTGCCGCGGCCAACCTGATCGAACGCGGCATCACGCCCATCATCTTCGAAAAGGGTACCGAGGCAGGTGCTGCCATACGTCAATGGGGCCACATCCGGCTGTTCTCCTCGTGGCAACACAACATTGACCCAGCCTCCCGGCGCCTGCTTGAACCAACGGGCTGGACCGAGCCGCGCCTCACATCCTTGCCCTATGGTGCGGAGCTTGTTGCCCAGTACCTGGAGCCTCTGGCGGCCACCCCGGCCATCACCGCGGCGTTGAACACGTCATCAACGGTGACTGCCGTCAGCCGAGTGGGCATGGACCGGACGCACTCCCGCAGTCGTGACAAGCAGCCCTTTCTGGTGCGCGTGGAAACTGCCGACGGCGCAGTGACCGATCACCACGTGCGCGCCGTCATCGACGCCTCGGGCACGTGGGCTCAACCCAACCCCCTTGGCCAGGCCGGTCTCCCGGCCCCTGGCGAGGTTGCTGCCATTGACGCCGGCCTGATCACCGAGCCTCTGGCTGATGTCACCGGTGCCAGCCGCGAGCGCTTCGCCGGCAAGCACGTGCTGGTGATCGGATCCGGTCACTCGGCAGCCAACACCCTCATTAGTCTGGGGCAGCTCGCCAAAAACGAGCCCAGCACCCGGATTAGCTGGGCGATCCGCGGAAACGACGCATCCCGCATCTACGGTGGCGGAGACCTAGACGGCCTTCCCGCCCGCGGTCAGCTCGGCACGCGGCTACGAGGGCTGGTTGAGGACGGCTACATCGACCTCCACACCTCCTTCACCGCCACCGCATTTACTGCCACTCCTTCAGGCCTGGCAGTCACCGGCGCCACGCCCGATGGCCAGATGACCTTAACCGTGGACCTCCTGATCCCTGCGACGGGATTCCGCCCGGATCTGGACATCCTGCGGGAAATCAGGCTCGAGCTAGACCCCGTTGTCGAAGCGCCCCGAGAGCTTGGCCCACTGATTGATCCGGAATTTCATTCCTGCGGAACAGTCCCCGCCCACGGCGCCAAAGTCCTGGCGCATCCGGACAAGGACTTCTACATTGCCGGGATGAAGTCCTACGGCCGCGCCCCAACCTTCCTGCTGGCCACCGGCTACGAGCAGGTCCGCTCTATCGTGGCCGCCCTGGACGGGGACTACGAAGCAGCAAACCAAGTCCACCTCCAACTACCAGAAACAGGTGTCTGCTCCACCGATCTGGGCGGTAGCTGCGAAGCACCCGCCACTGGCCAAGCGGCGTCGGCCGCCACAGCATCATCTTGCTGCGCTGCGCCGGAGCCCGTGCTACTCGGCATACCCACAGGACTAGCCCACGGCCGGTCCACCACCAGCGCAGACGCGACCATCACCTTGTGAACAACAAGCCCGGATCCTCCATCAACGCGCAGTCTGTGGAGTCCTTCGCCGAGTTGGGGACGGACATCAGCACTGTGCACACCAACCCATCGATTCGGAAATATTCGACCATGTTGATGTGATCGCCACCCTGGGCCGCGAAGCCACGGTGAAAACAGTGCCCTGCAACAAGTCCCGCAACTGGGATACCCACGCGCCTTCCGCGAGGGCATTGAAGTTGTGGAGTGGATGCGCCTCATTCGCGATGACATTAATGCCAGAGTCATCCCACTGACCCGACCACTAAGCCAGGAAACGTGGGGTCGGGACTGAACTTGCCCTAATGGAGCCCCCTGTCAGATTCGAACTGACGACCCCAGCGTCCTGCCAAGGGTCCATTTTGAGCTGCTCGTGCTGCGTTTCGGCCTGTTTTCACCTAGTGCAGTTGCAACAATCATTGATACTAACAACTCTCCACTTCGCACTGATAAGTGCGAAGTCTTTACGACGTGGGAGGAAGTCCAGCCTGGCCGCTGCATGACCTCACGTACAGCGTCCCCTGCCATAGGTAGGATTTTACTCTTGGCGTGCACCCGGCTGGCAGCCCAGTTCGCAGCTCGAGCCGAGTCTTCATGAAATGGGCCAGGAACAAGGTTGGGCAAGCACAAGGAAGGACAGTAGGGCGCCTGCCGCCTGACCGCCAGTGGGCACAAACTCATCGACCTTGACAAAGCTGACAATGGGATTTGCAGGTCCGCGCAACGTCCCAAAGCGGGTTCGATGGACGGATGCTTGGGTGTGGTCGTGACCACCGAGTCGCAAACTGATTCTGAAAATGAGTGACCCACGAATGCCCGTACCGCTGTTACGCCGCTGGTGACATTTCGGCTCCTATCACGTACACGAACGAGTCCGCTTGGACCTCTGGGCAGGGCACAGACCCCTTCAATTAGATAGTCGGAAGGTCCGTTTAGCGTCGATGAGTGCGGCTGGAGGGGTGTGTTCTGGCACGATGAACCTATGACTATCTTGATTGTGGGATGTGGAGATCTGGGAACGGAAATAGGGCTTCGACTCGTCGCTTCGGGTCAGGATGTTGTTGCATGGCGCCGGAGGGCCGACGTGCTCCCGCAAGAGTTTGAGCGTGTGTCAGTAGATTTGGCTAACAAGCTCCCAACTATCCCTCAGAGCGTTAGCGCCGTTGTCGTGGCCGTCGCCGCGGATAGTTACACCGAGGAGGCCTATTATTTGGCTTATATTGCAGGGCTAACAAATGTTCTGGATGCCCTTGAGCGGGATCAAATTACACCAGAAAAGGTGCTTCTGATCTCCTCTACGACCGTCTACGGAAACACAACCGGCCATGTCGATGAAAACACGATTGCCTCACCCAACTCTTTCAGCGGAAGAATTACTCTGGAAGCAGAGGCACTTCTCCATGCTCGATACGCGGATAGGTCAACGAACAGTATTGTCTTGCGCCTGGCCGGCATCTACGGTCCTGGCCGGACTCGACTTATCGACGCCATCACAAACCAGACAGCTGTCATCCCCGACAGCGCTCGCCTGACAAATCGCATTCATCGCGACGACGCCGCAGCCGCAGCGGTTCATTTGCTAGCGGTTCCCGTCCCCAGCGCCCTCTATCTCGGCGTAGACGAAAACCCTGCAGATTTGGGAGAGGTCCTGCGCTTTCTTGCTCACGAAATGGCCTATGACGAACCACCCATCGGGTCAGTGCCCATCGCCCGCGGCGGCAACAAGCACTGTTCGAACGGGCTTCTGAAAGCGAGCGGATTCAGATTCAAGTTCCCTAGCTACGTCGAGGGCTACAGGTCACTGCTAGCCGGAATCGGAGTGAGGCATCCCTAATCGGGTCTACTCCGGCTCCTCTCCAAGAAGGCCAGACCTCTTCCGACCGATGCCCATTCTTCAATAGGTACTGGAGCAACACCACCGCAATCACACGACAACGCACCATGTCGCTGGATACTCGGCGGTTCGCACCATGGTCCGGAGTACCGGGCCCAGGTGACGCCGCCAGGTGAGCCGACCGGAAATCTAGAACGTCTACTTCAATTTCGGAAACGAGCAACGGCCGTGCACTTTCAGCCTGAAGGCAGCCTAAGCTGGAGCTCCGGCCACGCAGTAGCGAATGCGGGGGCAACCTGCGTTGGGCAAGTTCCGGAAGCGACACCTATTCAAGGGCTAGGCTTTTCGGTTCACTGATGACGGCTTCGACGGGAAGCACAGCCCGCACCACAACGGTGTTGGAGTGCCAGTAGTCCACATCGAAGACCGAGGTGAAACACAATTCCACGTTCTCGCGTGGAACTGCCGCGTCCTCTCACGCCGCACCGTCAATGAAATGTTCACTGGCGCGGTCCGTCCCTGTTGCGGTGCTGTCTTAATGCCTGGAATCGATGGTACCGAAAAGGCGCCGTTGGCCCGTGAGTCTAGAAGAACTTTGGGACCAGCACTGGTGTCTTCGCCTTGTAGGCTTCGTAGTCGGCCTGTCCCCCCCACTTGGACTCTGACTTCTTTTCCAGCAACGGAACGCCACTGACCTTGGTCAACAACAAGATGACAAAGATCGGTGAGATGAGGGCAACGTTCTGCCAGCCTTCCAGCACAGGGAAGGCAATGACGGCCACGCCAATCCACAAGAGGATCTCGCCAAAATAGTTAGGGTGGCGCGAGACGGACCACAGGCCTGTGGAAATGAACTTGCCCCTATTTGCAGAGTTGGCGTTGAAGCGTGATTTTTGCTGGTCAGCGACGACTTCTAGGCCGAATCCCAGCACCCACAGGGCAAATCCAACGAGCGCGAAGCCATCAAGCGGTACCGATTTTCCGGAAGTCATAGCAACCCACGCCGCCGCCGCCGTGAACGTGACCCACAGTCCTTGAATAGTCCAGACATTCAAGAACCTGAAAAAAGAGGGCTTGAGTGCATCAAAGCGATCATCCTTACCAGCCTTGCTGATACGCCGGAACAAGAAGATGCCTAGCCGTAAGGTCCACACCAAAACCAGGGCGCCCAGGACCAGGGATCGCGCGTCGAGCTCGGGGGCTACCAAGAGGATCATCACGGTGATGGAAACATAGGTCAACGTTCCGGTGATGTCATAAAACTTCTCGGTTTGTTTCATGAAAGAGGGAATGAAGACGATCCACTGGATCACGATGGCGGCTGCCACCGCGAGTGTGAAGGTAGGGATAGCTCCGATGAAACTACCGCCACTGCTGCCAGCCAGTGCAAGTAGCGCTCCGATCAACAAAACCACGGGAAAGACAGCGAGCGCCTTGCGATCAGACTGTTTCATGGGAGGTGACCTCTCTTGACTGCGGGCTGTAAGTGGAGACTCCCTTGGAGATGAAGTTCCCTATACACTCTAGCTTGTTGAAATTGATTTGATGATCAAAGATAATTGAGTAAGCTTGAGGCCTAAGAACGCGAGGAAAGCTGTGAGTGAAGCGTCGTCCGATTCCGTTGCTGGAACCCTCCGGGCCCTAGTTGCTCTGGTCAGGGAAAGCGAGCGGGAGATGGCGCTGAGACTAGGTCTGAATCTCACGGATTACAGAGCCCTGTGTGCGCTGGAGGAATCAGCGCCGCTCACCTCCGGGCGGCTGGCCGAGGAATTGGGCTACACCCCCGCCACCACCACAGCAATCACCAACCGTTTGGCATTACACGGCTATGTGACCCGTGAGCGCAGCGAAACAGATAGGCGCTTGGTGACCTTGTCGGTAAGCCCGGAAGCATCCCAGCGCCTCTTGGATCTGACGTTCCCTTTGGTCTCGGTCCTATCCGAGCGACTCCAAGCCCTCCCGCCTGATCAAATCACCACGGTTGTTGCTTTTCTTGATGTAGCACAAGATCTCATGCGCACGCATCTGCAGATACTTTCAAGCAAGGACGCCACATGAAAGAGATCACCACACCAGCTTTGTCCGGGGCCTCCGACTACCCCAATGCGACTGAACTGCTCATACAGCGATTCCGCATCGCTCCAGATCATCTTGCCTTCGAGGTGCGTTCCAGCCGTAGCTCCATCACAGATCCGTGGAGGGGAGTAAGCACTAGCGAATTTGTCACTGAAGTCCGGGCCCTGGCCAAGGGATTGATGGCTGCTGGGTTAGAGCCTGGTGAAACCCTGGCCATCATGTCTCCCACCCGGTACGAGTGGGCCGTGGTGGATATGGCTGCATGGTTTGCTTCTGCCGTGGTGGTCCCAATTTATGAGACATCAGCGCTAAATCAGGTGTCGGTTATTCTTCAAGACGCCGCCGTGCGCTTCGCCGTGGCTGGCAATGCCGAACACGCCCAGCTACTGGAGCGAGGATTTACGCAGGCCGGCGTGTCTGGCTGGCAACTCTGGTCCATGGATGCAGGTGCGGGGCCAACACTGACAGATCTGGTCCATCGTGGCGTGGATATCACCCCAGATGCGCTAGAGGCTCGGCGCCTGTTGGCCACCTTAGATTCGGTAGCCACCATTGTCTACACCTCCGGAACCACCGCCGCTCCCAAGGGCGCACTCATCACACACGGAAATTTTGTGGGCCAGGTGCTGAGTGTTGCTGGCGCTTATACCGAGGTGGTTAAGGAATCCGGGAACACCATCATTTTTCTCCCCATGGCCCATGTGCTGGCTCGCGGCCTGCAACTCATTTGTCTG
>JABBNV010000117.1:0-4831 GCA_019352125.1 Acidobacteriota bacterium
CAATGGGGCCAGCGGACTGCGGACGGCTATCCCTGTTGTATTGGTGCTCTTGACGTTGGTTGGATTGGCCGGCGTAGTGCTGGCCGCGCCGCGCCTGATGCCCTCCGGGACCTTCCGATTACGGCCCGGCCTTGCCTCCGTGATGGCAACCAGAGGGTTGATGGGCTTGGCCTTCGCCGGAGCCGAGGCGTTTGTGCCACTGATGCTCACTTCCACGCGGGGACTCGACCCCTCCTTGGCTGGTCTGACACTCACTGGCGGTGCCATTGGCTGGACGGCGGGCTCCGTTTTTCAGGCCAGGACCACATTGAGCCGAACCGCGCTACTGACCATGGGCGCCAGCGTCCTCACCTTGGCCATGGGTGGGCTGGTTCTGGTGACATATCTGAATATCAACACCGTGGTCTTTGCCGTCGTGTGGGCTGTTTGTGGCATTTCTATGGGGATGAGTGTTTCCAGTACCTCGGTGCTGATGCTCAAGCTGTCCCCTGCACATGAGCGTGGTCGAAATTCGGCCTCACTCCAGTTGGCAGATATGCTGGGTTCAGTGATGGGAACAGCAGGTGCAGGTACGTTTTTCTCGCTCATGCTCAATCCTTCCCATCCTTCAGACTCCACCGTTTTTGTGATCCTTTGGGGCGCATTGGCCGTTGCGGCCGCGGTGGGAATTGCCAGTGGTTCGCGGAGTCGCAGCCCGCATAGTGAGGTTTTCACTCAGTGACAACACCTGCAGTACCCGATGCCCTCTTTGGCGGCCCCGTCCTACCCCCGGCGTACCCGGAACGTGCGGCATGGGGAACAGCCCAAAAGCTTCGCGCCTGGCAGGCGGAAGCGCTGGAACTCTACTTTTCGAAGGCGCCCCGGGACTTTCTCGCCGTGGCTACCCCCGGTGCAGGTAAGACGACGTTTGCCCTGCGCGTTGCCTCCATGTTGCTGGAATCCGGCACCATCAACCGCATCACCATTGTGGCTCCCACTGATCACCTGAAGCGTCAGTGGGCGGACGCAGCCGCGCGAGTGGGTATTGCTATTGATCCCAACTTCAAGAATGCGGATGGCCGTCACGGCAAGGGCTTCGTTGGCGTAGCCATTACCTATGCTCAAGTGGCCAGCAAGCCGTTGCTGCACCGGGCCAAGACGGAGGTGGCCAGGACTCTGGTGATCTTGGATGAGATTCACCACGGTGGCGAGGCACTGTCCTGGGGCGACGGTTTGCGGGAGGCGTTTGACCCGGCCGTACGGCGTCTGGCGCTGACCGGTACGCCGTTCCGTTCGGATACTTCACCTATTCCGTTCGTTGACTACATTGAGGATCGGGAGGGCATTCGGCGGTCAAAATCCGATTATAGCTACGGCTATGGCGAAGCGCTCCGGGACCATGTGGTCCGTCCCGTGATCTTCATGGCATACTCCGGCCAAATGCGCTGGCGTACCAGTGCCGGGGATGAGATAGCGGCATCCTTGGGGGAGGAGGCCGTCACTAAGGACATCACTTCGCAAGCGTGGCGCACTGCCCTGAACCCCACGGGTGAGTGGATTCCTTCCGTGTTGACGGCGGCTGACCGGCGCTTATCCGAAGTGCGGCGCACGGTACCCGATGCGGGTGGCTTGGTGATCGCAACGGATCACGACGACGCACGGGCTTATGCGGGGCAGCTGAAGAAAATTACCGGAGAGTCACCGGTGGTAATTCTTTCCGACGATGCCAAGGCCTCGCACAAGATTGAAGATTTTTCCGCGGGTGAGAAGCGGTGGATGGTCGCCGTGCGGATGGTTTCTGAAGGGGTGGACGTGCCCAGGCTCTCCGTCGGTGTTTATGCCACCAGCACCTCTACGCCGCTGTTCTTTGCCCAAGCCGTGGGCCGTTTTGTGCGTGCACGTAAACGTGGTGAAACGGCGTCCGTCTTCCTTCCGTCCGTTCCCGTGCTGATGGCTCTTGCCAACTCCATGGAGCTCGAGCGGGACCACGCGTTGGATCGCCCCAAAAATGAGGACGACGATGGTCTGTTCAACCCCGAAGACTCCCTCATGGATGAAGCCAACCGGGAGGAAAAAGCCTCTGACTCTTTGACGAAGGGTACCTTCGAAGCACTCGATTCACAGGCATCTTTTGACCGGGTGCTTTTTGATGGTGGCGAGTTTGGCACCGGCGGTGAAGTGGGCAGCGACGAGGAGCAGGACTTCCTGGGAATTCCAGGCCTGTTGGACGCAGACCAGGTTAGCCAACTGCTGCGCCAGCGCCAGCAGGAACACCTCAGCCGTCGGGGCAAAAAGAAGGCACCCGAAGCTGTGGCTGTTCCGCCCGTGGTGGATCACAGAATGCTGATGGAGCTGCGCGGGGAGCTGGCCAAGAACGTTTCCGCCTGGTCCGCCCGCACCGGCACACCGCACGGTGTGGTGCACACCAAGCTGCGTGAGGTATGCGGCGGCCCACCCGTGGCTCAGGCGGATGAAGCCCAGCTACAAGCACGCCTGAAGAAGCTGCAAGACTGGTTCATCGGCCGGAAATAGCTGGCCGAACTGGGCCGTTTGCCGAACTAGCTTCAAGACTTAGCTGGTTTCAAAAATGGTGGGGATCACTGGCTCGCCACGCTGCAGCCGGCGTGAGGCTCCGGGTAGCTCGGCAACAGATGCGCTGTGCCGCTCGGCGGCTCGGCGCACGCCCTCTGCACCCGTCCAGCCAGGGAGGAGCTCGCCATCCTTCATGAAGTCCACCATGAGGGGGCGGTCATTACCGTCGTCTTGCGGCTGGTGCCCAATGCCAACCACCTCAGTCGTGGCTACACCGCGCTCACTGAGCCGCCGGAGTGCGTACTTGCGCCCGCCCACACTGGCTTTGTTCTTGGCTGCCTTGGCCACCGAAACGTACGTGCCGTCGTCGTCCGCACGGCTCACCAGCTTGTAGACCATAGATGCGGTGGGGGCTCCTGAACCTGTCACCAGGGAGGTGCCGACACCGTAGGAATCCACGGGAGCGCTGGCCAAGGCCGCAATAGCGTATTCATCCAGATCACTGGTGACGGTGATGCGCGTTTCGGTGTTGCCCAAAGAATCCAGCAGTGCCCGCACGTCGCGTGCCTGAGCCAGTAGGTCCCCGGAATCAAGCCGAACTCCGCCCAAGGACGGCCCGGCCAAACGAACCGCCGTTCGGACGGCGTTCTCCACGTCGTAGGTATCCACCAGCAAGGTGGTGTCCTTGCCCAGCGAGGCAATCTGCGCGGCAAAGGCAGCTTCTTCACTGTCATGGAGCAGTGTAAATGAGTGCGCGGCTGTGCCCAGCGTGGGAACTCCGTATCGGCGGCCGCATTCAAGATTGGAAGTACCGGCAAAGCCAGCAATAATGGCGGCGCGGGAAGCCGCGACGGCCGCTTCCTCGTGGGTGCGCCGTGAGCCCATTTCGATGCAGGGGCGCCCTCCAGCGGCCCCCACCATCCGGGATGCAGCAGAGGCAATGGCGCTGTCATGATTCAACACGGAGAGCACATAGGTTTCCAACATGCAGGCTTCTGCGAAGGTGGACTCAACAATGAGGAAGGGGGAGTCCGGAAAATAGACTTCGCCCTCCGCGTAACCGTAAATTGAGCCGCTGAATTTGAAGTCGGCCAGCCAGTCAATCGTCTCCGAATTGACGACGTTATTGGCGGCAAGAAATTCCAACTCTGCAGCCTCAAAACGGAACTCTGCAATGCCTTCCAGGATGCGCCCAATCCCAGCAATCACGCCGTAGCGGCGGCCATCGGGGAGCCTGCGCGCGAATGCTTCAAAGACACTGCGCCGATGCGCTGCACCCGAGTGCAGGGCGGCCTGGAGCATGGTGAGCTCATACTGGTCCGTGTACAGAGAAGTAGTGGGCTGTTGCCAGCGCTGTTGTGTGGTCACGAGAATTACTCTAACCAACCCGACCTTAGAATGAATGCATGTCCGCATCTACCATCGAGGCCAGTACGCTTCCCGCCACCGAAGAGTGGACGGGGATAGAGGTCCACACAGAACCGGATACCCCGTGGGTATTGCTGGTGTGGAATGATCCAGTGAACCTGATGAGTTACGTCAGCTATGTTTTTCGCAGCTATTTTGGCTATTCCGAGGCTAAGGCCCAACAACTCATGATGCAGGTGCACCAGGAGGGCAAATCCGCTGTGGCCTCCGGAACCAAGGAAAAAATGGAGGCTCACGCCACTGCCATGCACGGGTTTGGACTATGGGCCACCGTGAGCCACGACGGAGCCAACGAAGGAAGTAATGGCTAGAGCATTCAAAGCCAGTCGAAAGGGCCTGACGTGCCAGCTGGAACCCGCGGAGCGGGAGCTGTTGCGCAATCTGTTTGCGGATGTCATTACCCTGCTGGAGCCGGAAACACCCGCCCACGCTGATCCGTTGGCCGCCCTGATTGGGCTGGACATGGACGTGAGCGAACCCACCGATCCGGCGCTCAAGCGGCTCTTGCCCAACGTAGTGAACGACGACGACGCTGCCGCGCTGGAGTTTCGCCAACTCACCGAGCGCTCGCTCCGGGAAACGAAAATTGGGGCTCTGCGGGCGGCGGCTCTCTCCCTCGAATCAGACAAGATTGTGCTCACTGGAGATGCGCCGCAGCATTGGGCCATGGCGCTCAATGACGTTCGTCTGGTGTTGTCCGAGCGTTTGGGAATTCGCACCGAAGAGGACTCTGAACGCGTACATGCCCTGCATGACTGGTCCCAAGCAGACGACGTTGATAGCTACCTGGGATTGGTCTACAATTTCGTGACCTGGCTCCAGGAGGGCTTGATGCAGGTCATGATCGACCAGTTGCCCGACGTGGCGGACGAGTCTTGGCTGGTGTGACCAA
>JABBNV010000117.1:4841-8030 GCA_019352125.1 Acidobacteriota bacterium
TGACCAAGCCAACGCCCCGCCACCTATCGGCAACCGCTTGCGGCGGCATATCCTAAAACGATCATGTGCCCAGCAATGAATGCGACTTCCGGCGCGCTTCCGGAACCTACCTCTGGCACCGTCTGTGTGCCGGAGTGCGCCACTGAATCGGGCGAAGCCAGCCCGGCTGACCAGCTGGCGCCGGCGTCACGACCCATTGGTATTTTTGATTCCGGCGTTGGCGGACTCACCGTGGCTCGCGCCGTCATCGACCAGTTGCCCCACGAATCGATTTTGTACGTAGGGGACACGGCCCGCGGTCCGTACGGGCCGCTTCCGATTGCCCAAGTGCGGGCCAACGCCTTGGGCGTCATGGACGAATTGGTTGATTCCGGCGTCAAACTGCTGGTTATTGCCTGCAACACTGCCTCCGCAGCCGTGTTGCGTGACGCCCGGGAACGCTACACAGCGCGGTACGGGATTCCGGTGGTGGAAGTGATCCAGCCTGCAGTGCGCAGGGCAGTTGCCGCCACTCGCAGCGGGCATATTGGCGTTATTGGTACCACGGCAACTGTGGCATCCCGTGCCTATGAGGACACCTTTGCCGCAGCCACGGATCTGCGCATCACCTCCGTGGCTTGCCCGGACTTCGTTCGATTTGTGGAAGACGGGATCACCTCCGGTCCGGAACTCTTGCAGAGCGCTCGCCAGTATCTGGAGCCCCTGCGCGATGCGGGCATTGACACCCTGGTGCTCGGTTGCACCCACTATCCACTGCTTACCGGAGTTATTTCCTATGTAATGGGCGACGGCGTCACTTTGGTGTCCAGCGCGGAGGAGACGGCGAAGGATGTATATAAGGCGCTGGTGAATCACGATCTGGAGCATGGCCCGGAGGGCAGCGCTCCGCATAAATTCATGGCCACCGGTGATGCCTCACGGTTTGAAGTCCTGGCCCGAAGGTTCCTGGGCCCGGAAGTGCTCTCAGTGGAACACGCGGACAGCGTTTCGGCGCACTATCCCACAGGGTCTCTGGCTATGGTGACGCCGGAAATGTCCGCGGGCAGATCATGAAACTCACCATTGTAGGCTGTAGCGGCTCCTTCCCCGGGCCTTCCTCGCCGGCGTCGTGCTATTTGCTGAGCGCCAACGACGGCGAACGAACCTGGCGCATCCTCTTGGACCTAGGCAGCGGGGCGTTGGGCAGTGTGCAGAAGTATATGGATCTGCAGGATATTGATGCGATCATGCTCACCCACTTGCACCCGGACCACTGCATGGATCTGTGCGGACTTCATGTTGCCATTCGCTGGGATCCGCAGGGTTGGGGAGCTGGCCGTATTCCGGTCTATGGTCCTGTAGCGACGGCGGACCGCTTGGCCACTGCGTACGGCTTGGAATTGGATCCGGGAATGCACCCAGAATTTGATTTCCGCAACTGGGAGGAACATAAATCGGTGGAAATCGGCCCGTTCACGATCACCCCGTATGGCGTGGACCACCCCGTGGAAGAGGCCTACGCCCTGCGGGTTGAGGCTACCGAATTTGACGGTTCGGGAATGGACCGCCACACCGTGCTCACTTACTCGGGTGACACTGATTCCTGCACCGGGCTCGAAGAGGCCGCTGCCAACGCCAATATGTTTTTGTGCGAGGCTGCCTTCGAGGAGGGCCGCGATGATGCGATTAGGGGCGTTCACCTGACGGGAAAACGTGCCGCTCAGGCCGCCACAGCGGCTGGCGCCAAGCGACTGTTGCTGACGCATCTTCCCGTGTGGACCGACGCTAACCGGGTAGTGGAGGAGGCGCGTGCCGAATTTGCTGCGGACGTTGCCGTTGCCGTGGCCGGTGTTCACTACCAAATCTAGCCCGCGGTTCTGAGTCAAGGCCAGATTTGGCTAAGCTGAATCCATGACTCAAACCCCAGTAGCGACGCCCACCGTCATCCGTGCCGACGGGCGCACGCCGGACCAATTACGTGACATCAGCATTACCCGCGGCTGGTCCAAACAGGCCGAAGGATCAGCGCTGATTGAGTTCGGCAACACGCGAGTGCTCTGCACCGCATCGCTCACGGCTGGTGTGCCGCGCTGGCTCAAGGGTGAAGGCCGCGGGTGGGTCACTGCCGAATACGCCATGCTGCCTCGTGCCACGAACACCCGCTCGGACCGCGAATCAGTGCGCGGCAAGATCGGTGGCCGTACGCACGAGATTTCGCGCCTGATTGGGCGCTCGCTGCGCTCCATCATCGATACGAAGGCGCTGGGCGAGAACACCATCGTGCTGGACTGTGACGTTTTGCAGGCCGACGGCGGCACGCGCACTGCCGCCATTACCGGCGCCTATGTGGCACTCGTGGAAGCGATCCGATACGCGAGCGAACACAAGATGATTGCGAAGAACGCCAAACCGCTGATCGATACCGTTTCGGCCGTCTCTGTGGGCATTATTGATGGCGTTCCCATGCTGGACCTGCCCTATGTGGAGGACGTCCGCGCAGAGACAGATATGAACGTAGTGGTGACCGGATCCGGCAAGTTTGTTGAAGTGCAGGGAACCGCCGAGGGCGCCCCCTTTGATCGCGCCGAACTGGACGCATTGTTGGATCTTGCCCTGGCCGGGACTGCTCAGTTGGCGCTGATTCAGCGCGAAACCCTCGGCGTTTAAGGATGAGTTCTGTGCCCGCTGGAGCCCGTTTGGTGTTGGCCACGCACAACGCTGGCAAGCTGCGTGAATTGCGTGAGCTACTACATGGTCAACTACCTGGACTGGACGTGGATACCGCGGTGATTGACGCGGGCACGGCCGGAGCCCCGGACGTGCCCGAAACTGGAGTCACGTTTGCTGAAAACGCACTGTTGAAAGCAACGGCGGTGGCGCAGTCCACCGGGCTGGTGGCGATTGCGGATGATTCCGGCTTGGCTGTAGACGTTCTTGGTGGCGCTCCTGGCATATTTTCAGCCCGATGGGCGGGAGCGCACGGGGACGACGCCGCCAACCTGCAGCTGCTGTTGGCTCAGCTCAGCGATATTCCGGTGGAGCACCGGCAGGCGCGATTTGTCTGCGCTGCGGCGCTGGCAGTACCCGGGGGCGATTCTGCTGTCGCGTCGGACGGAACACTTCAGGGCGAACCGCGCACGCACGTTGAGCTGGGGGAATTGCGTGGCACCTTGCTCCGGGAGCCTGTGGGCACCGGAGGGTTTGGCTACG